>CAYHQI010000038.1:0-6770 GCA_964358785.1 uncultured Candidatus Saccharibacteria bacterium | reverse complement strand
AGCAATCTAAAACCCGCCATTTGGCGGGTTTTAGATTGGAATCTATTTAAGATTACAGATTACATAGCTGGTGCTTCTTCGGTGGCAACCTCTTCGTTTTTGATGTGCGGCATCATCATCTCGTCTGTAACACCAGCGGCAATATCGGCGTGTTCAGCCATAACATGAGTCTTCATGCTAGCCATAACTGCCATATCGTCAGCGCCTGTGGCTACATGATCACAAGCTGAACTCGGATCCATATCCATACATTTTAAAGTTTTCATCCCGTACGAAGTAGCTATTACGCAATCATAATTATAAGTTATGTGCGCAGAACTACTGTTATTATATATTCGACATCCCGTTCGGTTCACCCGTAAGGGCTACTTCGTTCGGGATTCATATTTTTGTTCATTAATTTGAAAAGTTGGCGTAAAGCCAACTTGTAATCGACCGTATTAGTAGTTTAACACAATTTAGTTATCCACACAAGCCCGCCTAAGTTTTTTGACTAACGCGGCGGGCGTATTGCTAAAAGCATGTCAAAAAATTTAGGCGGGCAAGCCCTTGGGCTACACATTTTGTAAAAAGTGACAAAAAGTAAAAAATGACGTAAAATACCAAATGATGAAAAAGGTCAAACTAAAAGTTTATGTAGCCATGAGTGGGGGTGTTGACAGTTCTGTAGCTGCAACTTTGCTACATAAACAAGGCTATGGTGTGACCGGTATTTTTTTTAAACCCTGGCAACCAAAACAGGGTTCAGGTAATTGCATGTGGCAACAAGATAGACAAGATGCGATGAGAGTTTGCGCGAAATTGGGTATTCCGTTCAAAACTTGGGACTTTTCGCACGAATACGGTAAGCAGGTGGCTAAGTATATGATTGATGGCTATCGAGCCGGCATTACACCTAACCCGGACGTAATGTGCAACAAGGAAATAAAGTTTGGTTTATTTTTAAAAAAAGCACTGGCAGAGGGGGCGGATTTTATAGCGACGGGACATTACGCGCGCATAGCGCGAGTTAAAAGTTATCAAGTTCCTAAAGTTCGTAAAGTAAAACTTGATAAACTCGATGGACTTTATAAACTTTTAACTGGGGTTGATAAGAACAAGGATCAATCCTATTTCTTATGGACATTGACGCAAGAGCAACTTAAGCACTGCCTATTTCCGATCGGGGATTATACCAAGCCGGAGGTTAGAAAATTAGCTAAAAAATTTGGCTTGGCCAACCACGCTAAAAAAGATAGTCAGGGCGTATGCTTTGTCGGCCAGTTGAATATGAAAGAGTTTCTGACGAGTTATATTAAGCCCAAGACTGGCGATATCGTGTTGGCTGAAACCGGCAAAAAAATTGGTCAGCACGATGGGGCTTATTATTACACGATTGGCCAGAGGCATGGGTTGGATATAAAAGATGGCGGGGGACCGTACTTCGTTGCGCGCAAAGATATTAGAAAGAATATTATTTATGTAACTGGTGCGCAACAAATTACAAATTATAAATTACAAGTTATAAAAATAGAAAGAGTGAGCTGGGTTGGGAATGTGCCCAAGTTACCGCTTAATTGTCAAGTAAAAATCCGCTACGGTAGCGAATCAATTTCAGCCACCATTTCAAGGTTAAACCTTGAAATGGGCGTAGTTTCAGTTAAATTTAAAAAACCCGCGAGGGCTGTAACTCCGGGTCAGTCGGCGGTGTTTTATAAAGGAGAGGAAGTTCTGGGCGGAGGAATTATCACTAGTTACTAGTCGCTAGCTACTAGTTACAAATAGTGGGAGCAGGCTTTTACCGGTCATTTCGACTGGTTGTGGGATACCCATGAGTTCAAGTATGGTCGGCGCGATATCGCCAAGTATTCCTGAAACGTCGGCAGTTTCTTGAGCGATTCTTTTCGAAGTTTTGGTGATTTGATATTGCCGGCCCACAAGATAAAAGGGGACCGGGTTATCATCGTGCCTGGTTTCCGCTTCGCCACTACCGCGATAAACAAGCGATTCGGCATTGCCATGGTCGGCGGTTACGAGTATTATGCTATCTTTTTCTAGGACTCGCGCTACGAGCAAGCCCAGAGCGCTATCTAGCGCTTCAACGCCCTTAATAGTGGCTTCCAAGTTGCCGGTGTGCGCTAACATGTCGGCATTGGCAAAATTCAAAACAATGAAATCGTAGAGGTTTTTGTCTAATTCCTCGATAACTTTTTGCGCGATTTCGACACTCTTCATGGCCGGTTCATTTTCGTAATTTTTGCCGGATTCAATAAATATGTCCACCTCTCCATTCAATTCATCAGCCTTTAATCCATTAAAAAAGTAAGTAACGTGGGCGTATTTTTCAGTTTCCGCGACATGAAGCTGTTTTTTATCGCTGACTTCCAGGGTTTCGGCTAAACCATTAGCGATAATCGGTGGCATAAATGCTACCTTGGCGGCAGTATTTTCGAGATACTGTGTCGTTGTGGCAACATAAATGCTCTCTATTTTTTTAATTGGAAATAAAGAAAAGTTATCTTCAACAAATGGTTTGAGAATTTGCCGCATGCTATCTTCTCTGAAATTGAAAAAAATAACTGCATCGTTGTCAGCCATATCTTTAAAGCTGGAGTCAGCGATTACAATGGCGGTCATAGTCGAATCGTTTTGGTCAAGCTCGTAGCGGCTTTTTATTGTAGCCAAATAGTCGTCGCTTGATTCGCCCTTGCCATTAACTAATAGCTCATATGCTTGTCGAGTAAGATCCCAGTTATTATCCCTGTCCATAGCGAAGTTGCGACCGATAAGGGTGGCTATTTTGCCATATCCCTTGGACTCAATTTCCATTTTTAATTTTGTAAGTATCATTGGTGCTTCTTGCAGGCCGGAATCTTTGCCGTCCAAAAACAAATGCAGATATGTTTCCGGCCATTCTTTTTGTCGCGCCAGTTCTAGCAAAGCAATTATATGTGAGAAGTCTGCGTGAGCTGTACCCGAAGTTAAAAGGCCGACTAGATGGACGCGAGAATTATTTTCTCGCGCATGATCAAAGGCGCCCGACAAAGCCTGATTGTTAAAAAATGAGCCGTCTTGTATCGTGCGATTAATTCTTGATAAATACTGCTCAACTATTCTGCCGGCACCGATGTTAAGATGGCCGACTTCGCTGTTGCCCGACTCCCCCCAAGTCATGCCCACGGCCAAACCTGACGCTTGAAGTAGAGTCATCGGATATTGCTGGGCCAACATATCAATCGTCGGCTTATTGGCATTGGCAATCGGATTACCCACCTTTTTCTTGCTGAATCCCCAGCCGTCGAGGATTGCAAGCACTATTAGTTTTTTCATTATTTAAATAATAACAAATTAAGTGGACTATTGTATTGTTGACAATTGTCGATGATACGCATAGAATGGTTATGAGAGTTAAATTTTAATCCTACGGGCAATCAAACTTAGATATTATTATCTAACATCTAATATCTAGCGCAAAAATGGTTTCTTTGCTTTTAACACAACATGACTATAGGGATTTACTCCATAATCGGGGGGATTTTAGCATTAGTTTCGGGTCTGGTAATCGGCTATCTACTTAGCCTTTTTCTCACAAATAAGCGCATAAGTTCGGCCAGCTCTCGTGCCGAGAACCTCTTAACTGAAGCCAAAAACAAGGCCCAGGATTTACTTTTGGAGGCCAAGAATACTTCGTTGAAAATGCTCGAAGACTCTAAAAGGGTGGAGGAAGAGCGCCATCAGCAACTTGTCAGAATTGAAGGCATGCTTTCCAAAAGAGAGTTGGAGCTTGATGGTCGGGCCAAGGATATGGATCGGGATAGACAGATTGTAACCACAAAGATCGCCGAAATCAGCGAGTTGAAGTCGGAATTGGAAATTAAGCTCCAAGCCCAGAATCAAGAACTGGAAAAGATTGCCGGCCTCAAAAAAGAGGAAGCCAGAGATATATTGTTTAGAAACATTGAAGAAGAGTCGCAGAAAGAACTCGCCGAAAAAATGCGCAAGTTCGAACAATCTAACAAGGAGGAACTTGAACGCAAGGCCAAAGATATCCTTACTACCGCCATCCAGCGTTACGCAGGTTCTCATATTGCCGATGCTACGACAACCGTGGTTTCTCTGCCGTCTGACGAAGTCAAGGGCAAGATAATCGGCAAAGAGGGGCGAAATATCAAGACCATTGAACGACTGACGGGAGTTGATATAATTATTGATGATACGCCCGAAGTGTTGGTGGTTTCCGGTTTTGATCCTGTTCGCCGACAAATTGCCAAATTGACAATAGATAAACTTATTGCCGATGGCCGCATACATCCGGCCAGAATTGAGGAAACAGTCGAGAAGTCAAAGGCCGAGATTAATGAGAAAATTAAACAGGCCGGCGAAGCGGCGTTATTCGAAATCGGCGCCGGCGCGGTTGATCCCAGATTGACTTATCTACTTGGCAGGCTTGCATTTCGCACCAGCTATGGCCAGAATGTATTATTGCACTCGATAGAGATGGCGCACGTTGCCGGAATGCTGGCGTCTGAACTTGGAGCAGATGTAACGGTTGCAAAAAAAGGCGCGTTATTCCATGATATAGGTAAGGCAGTGGATCACGAGGTCCAGGGAACGCATGTCGAGATCGGACGCAAGATACTGCAGAAGTTCGGTATGGACGAGAAGGTTGTTGCGGCAATGGAAGCGCACCACGAGGAATATCCGTATTCGACGCTCGAATCACGCATAGTCCAGTCAGCCGATGCGATATCCGGCGCGAGACCGGGAGCTCGCCGAGACACAGTAGAGATTTATCTCAAGCGTTTAGGCGATCTTGAACATATAGCCGGTTCGTTTGAAGGAGTTGAGAAGTCATATGCTATTCAAGCGGGAAGAGAGTTAAGAATTTTTGTTACACCGACTAAGATTGACGACTTGTCTGCCATGAAATTAGCTCGGGATATCGCCAAAAAAATAGAATCGGAAATGAAATATCCGGGAGAAATAAAAGTGAATGTGATCAGAGAAACACGAGCAATCGAGTATGCAAGATAAAAACAGCTTATAGACTACAGGCTAAGGACTAGAGCAATCAAACCTATTTTGCTATAGTCTTTATAGCCATTAGATTATTAGCTTATTAGAAAAGGGGGTGACTTATGCCAGTTAAAAAAAATCAATTTGTGCAAAGTTTAGCCGAGAAGTGGAATGTTTCCAAGAAGCAAGCTGGAGAGACTTTAGATTCAACATTGGAGGAGTTGGTCAAAGTTCTTAAGAGCGGCGCTGACAGGAAATTAAACCTTAGCGGTTTTGGAGTTTTCAAGGTTGTTGATCGTCCGGCCAGGATGGGACGCAATCCCAGAACAGGAGAAGCGGTTCAAGTTAAAGCTTCCAAAAAAGTTAGATTCCTTCCAGCCAAGGCCCTAAAAGAAGCAGTTTTATAGCCAAAACTTGCGCGCTTGACCGGCCTCAAAATTCTACGAGGCCAAAGTCAAGCCACGAGGGTTTGGCCAATTTCGTCGTTTAAAGAATTCCGTTTCCGACTCGCCATACGTCAGTATGGCTCGTCGAATACTCATTCTTTGCCTCAAACTTGGCCAAACGCGCAGCGTTTTGAATAAAACCTAAACTTGGTATTTCGGATCCGGAATATTTAAATTTAACCCAAAACCCAGCCAAATGGCTGGGTTTTGGGTTATTAGTTGACCAGCTTGTTTCCTAGGTTTATATTAACGGTAGATTGAAGCTCTTTAAAAAGAGAGGTTAGTCTATGAATAGGGTAGGTATTATTAAGCGAAGTGGTTTTGCTAATCTTGGTTTCGGTACTGGCGCGATGCGGGTTCTGCTGGAATGTTTAAAACACCATAACGTAGAGGTGATAAAACTTATGGGATGTTCTGCCGGATCATTTTTACTGCCGCTTGAAGCAATAGGCTTATTTGAAGAATCTTTAGAAGCGTGGCTGAATCTAACTCCCGATAAAATAGCTAAGTTAAGAAAACTAAGTCTTATAAGGCATCCGTTTAAAAGACCGTCGATTTTGGACTCTGGCCCTTTACGAGAATACGCAAATAAGCTTCTTGAACCAAATCTAGATTTAATCTTCAGTAACACTGCAATTCCATTTGAAATAATTACAACCGATCTTAAAACGGGCGATGGAGTATATTTTGGCAATACTCGGGAAAATAAAAACATTCTTTTGGATATTTGTATGGCCTCCGCCGCTCTTGTGCCGCTTCTGCCGCCGGTCCAAATAAACGGCCTTTCTTTAGTCGACGGAGCGTTTTCTGACGACATGCCGATTAAGCGCTTGGTAGATAGCGGTTGTGACTTAATTTTCGTTGTTGATGTTTATAGCGGCATACCAGAATTCTCAGTACCTTTTAAGGAACTGGCTTGGCCGGATTTAATTTTAAGAACATCACAAATAAGTATTGACCAGCATTCGCGCTTACGTCTCGATGCTAATCAGCGAATTAACCAAGAAATCGGTTTTTTTAATAATGTTCGAGGAATAGATGCTGCAGCGCAAATATTAAATAGTTTTAATGAATATTTAAAAATCGAGCAATATTCTGAATGTAAAATTGTGTTTGTCAGAGGCGAGACACCCATTGAACGCATCGGTTTCCATGAATTTCAGACAATTGATCAAACAAATCTTGTAGAAGTTGGTTACTGGGCGGCAAAAACAGCTTTGAAAAAATTAAACCTTGATTTTGATGGAGTTTAACCCCGGCAGTGGGGTTTTAGTTTAGCCCTGCTTCGCGTAAGGCTACGCAGGACAAAAATTGAGTACAATTTTTGAG
>CAYHQI010000037.1:0-6834 GCA_964358785.1 uncultured Candidatus Saccharibacteria bacterium | reverse complement strand
TCTTTCATTAAGTCGCTTATCGACACACCGTTTTCGTCTTCAATTTTCCTGACTCGCTCAAGCGCCTTGAGAAATTCCTTGGCTTGTTCCGGAGAGCACTCGGCTAATTCGGCAAACGATTGTTCCATTAAGTCATAGTCGGGCCTATCTTTCTTTTTTGAACCGCCACCTTCTTTTTTCTTGAGATCTTTGATTTGTTTTTGGACATCTGAATCTGAAGCTAATTCTTCGTTGTCGCCGTAATCACCCTCGCCGGTTTCACCATCTAATTCTTTTTCCTGCTGTTCTTGGTCGACATTAGGATCACCGGCCGGAGTGGCATCAAGCCTGATCGCTCGCTGGCTGGCTTCGTCCCAAACTTCCAGCCAGGCATGGCCGTTGCCGGAGTGCAGGATTGCATTCCCTTGATCGTCTTTTTCTCTGACAGAATGGCCGCTGATATATCCCCATTGATCATCTACTTCAGCTAAAGCCCTCGCGCCCAACATATTTGCCCAATAACAATTTGCTTCTTTTCTTTGCCATATTCTTTGAAAAATATCCTGTGGAGCCTGCTTATAATAGTTATTTATCTCATCGCTGGTGACATATTTCAGGTGACTCCTAACAAGCTTCACTATTTCTCTTTTGAGTTTTAGCTTTGGAAATCTTTTTTTCTTTAATTCATCCAGTTCATTTTTCAAATCTGGTGGCAGGCTGCCATCAATTTCCGCCTGATTAGGTTCAGCACCTTCGCCCAGTCTTTGTTTTCTGCTGGCTCTGATCTGGTATTTAAACACGCCATCGGCATCTATTTTCAAATACCAAAGTCCTTCTTGATTTCTTAGTACTTCAGCGCTTCCTTCGGGAGCATCCGTCGTAAGACTGTCTGGATCAATAGTCCAATCGTAAGGAAGCGGTATAGATAGCGGCGCTCTGCCATGGATCTTACCGAAAATGACTCTAGATGAAATGGCATCAAGAGCTTCAACTGTCGGCTCGCTAAATGCGTTTTCTGGTTTTTGCCATTCAAGAGTGCTGGAATCCAATTTATTGAATTGTAGCTGCTTGTAGTATCCTCCGTAAAACGGATTGACCGAAAATAATGCCTTGGCTGGTTCACCCTCTTTTCTCTCGCCCACGTCGCCTCCCGGCGCTACTTTCTCGTCAGGTGGCGGCACATCAGCACTGTCCTGAGCTTGTCGAAGGAAACCCTCGCCCTTGCCTGGCTGACCCTGCTCGCCAGCTTCTCCTGTCTGCTCAGGTTTTTCTTCTTGATCTTCTTGGGCTTTTTTAGTTAATTCTGCCAGATCGCGATTAGCCAGCCATTCTAATGCCGTTTTAACTTGAATATCGTAAATTTTTCTTTTCAGATTCCATGAAACATCGGGATTGGCTAATGCTTCAAAAACATTGAGATAGCCACCCTTGGTTTCAACACGAGTCATGGGTTTTAAAAGATTAGCCACCTTAGTATCTACATCAGCTGTATCAGGAATATCTTTAGCTTTGATTGCTTCTGTAAATTTGTTGAGAAATTGATCAGTCAAAGGAAGGCCGGTTTGACTAGGGGCTAGTTCAGTATTCTTAAGATGGCCTTCCACCAGCCGGCGGAATTCAATCGGTACTGCGCCTTTCCATTCTAAATATTCTTCAGCAGAGTCGGAATCTTTAAATTCAAAACTCGGCCTTTTAGGTTTTTTCTCTTTGTGGGGCTGGACCTCGTTAGGATGCGCGGCCTCAGGGGGTTTTGGAGTTAACTTGATTTCACCAGGTTTTGGCTCTTTTCTAAACCATGCCATGCACTAAGTTTAGGCCATAAATTAAGAAAGTTCAAACAGAGACATTACTAAACACGAGCTAAAACTTAGGCACAAACGATCGGGTTTGGCCGGGCTTGAGATTACCCAGTCTTATATCGCCAATACGAATACGCTTAAGAGAAGTGACCGTGCAGTGGAGTTCGCTTAGCATAACTCTTATTTGATGCCGTTTTCCTTCCTTGAGAATTACCCGCAGTGTCGTCCTGTTTATAATTTCCACTCTGGCCGGAAGTAACTTACCGAGATTTTTCGTCTGCATGCCCGATCTAAAAATCGCCGGAATGCCTGCCCGCAAAGGTTCTTTGACTGTAACGATATATTCTTTTTCATATTTTGTCCCGATTTTTCCCAAATCGTTCCGATTTGGTGGAAAAATCGAGGATCCTCGATTTTGTAACTCTGACTTTGTCGGAGACAAAATCGGGAAATTTTCCGACAAAACTTCGCGGGCAAAACGGCCATCGTTTGTTAATATGAGAAGCCCTTCTGATTCTTTATCCAATCTTCCTATCGGATAGAGTCCTTTATTTTTCCAGTCGGCGATTACGCTTTTTCTGCCGGCAAAATCCTGTGTAGCTAATCCCGCCGGCTTATAATAAGCAAGGTATTGATATTTTTTCTTCTCGCCCTTCACTACGACATCGTCCCCCTCACTGACCAACATTCCGTTCTCGGCTTTTCTCTTGTTAATAAACACGAACCCGTCTTCAACGAGTTTGTCCGCCTCGCGCCGCGACGCGAGACCGCTATCTCTCAAATATTTATTTATACGAATTGGATATTCCATAATTTTCACTCAATAAATCCTCCTCAAATTGAAGGATGCCGGAAATATCCTGAGAATACTTGGAAATATCAGGAAAGTCGAGATTGATAATTTTGTCATAGACAACCTCGATAAGCTTAGTAAGGCGTTTGATGTAGGCTAAGTCAATATCTAGCGCTAGATCAATAAGATTGCCGCGCAAAGGTTCCACAAACTCAATCACGCCTCGATTCACTTGATTGGTGCCAGCAAAATCACGTGAATGTTCTACTAGTAATTTATAGAATGATAACTGTTGGCGATATTTCCAAGACTTTATTTTTTCATAAGCGTCAGAAGGCTCCCAAGAAGCGATGGCCTTGCCAGTTTTAAAATCATGGACAACCATTTCCGTACCGCTTTGTGAAAGACGGTCTATCTTCCCTGTCAAATGAGCTTCGCCGATAACCACACCTTGCTCTCTGAAGTTAAGCTCAATTTTATCTTTGGCCGAAAAAGAATCACGTTTGGCGGGATAGTAAACCTCAAGAGCTTTGAGCCCGCGCTTCTCAAGCATTTCAGTTTCTCTTTTATTAAGTCTCCCATCTTTTAAAAAGTATCTAAACCACTCATCTACTTGCTCAAGATTAGGCAATGCTTCGGCGTGCTTTAATTCCTGGTAAATCCGCTGGATAGTACTATGAAAGGCCGAACCGAATACTCCGCTTGCTGATTTAGGCTCGGGGAACATCAGTAAGTTACGTTCAAGAAACGCTCGCGGTCCGGCATCGGCAACATTTAGAAAGTTTTGCAGATGAGTCACGCTCAATTTATATTCCTTGAGCAATGGCTTGAGCAATGCCTTCTCATCGGCCACGAACAGCCCAGCGTGTCGCGCGTCCCATGCCTGTGACAAAAGAGATTCCGGCGTCATATTCATCACCTCAAGCTCAATCAATTCGGGATTGAAATATGTCGGTGTCGTCTCATCTGGAGCAACAAAACCCAATCGGGCCGACTCCTTGCCTTTATGATCAAAACGGTAAGAAGTGAGATACAGCAATCGCCTGGCGCGTGTAATTGCGACATAGAACAAGCGAAGCTGATCGTCGAGTGTGTCTCCGGCCGGAGCAATGGGAAGATTTGAAGGCAATGGGAACTGTCCGCGCGATCTCCCGCTCGCCCAAACATCCTCCTGACAATTAATGACGAACACGGCTTCAAATTCCAATCCTTTAGCTTTGTGCGCGCTCATTAATTGAACAGCATCTTGAGCGTTCATAAATGGACTGGAATTACCTATGGGAAGCTTATTTGAAATGTGCATATCAACAAACGAAATAGCGTCATTCGTCGACACTGGCTGGCCACGATGATATTCTCGCAATGTGCCGATAAACGATTGCAACGAAGAAAGGAATCGTAGATAGTCAGCACGATGGTGGTCAAATTTTTCTTTGCCAAAATAAAACGTGCGAAACGGGCTGAACATCTCATGCGGAACTGGCTTTTCCGATGGCTCGATTTCTTCATCTTCATCAGGAAGCATTAATTGAGGCCCGCCAATGAGTTCGTGGAGAATTTCTTCAGCGGTGGCATAGGTGGCTTGAGCGCCGAGCTCAATGAAGAAATTGGCAATATCTTTCAGCGTGCTGGCAGAAGCAAGCATGGCCGAAAGCCAAGGCGCTTTGTCGCGATAGGCCCTTACCGATAGTTCCCATATCTTCGCCCGCTCAATTCTCCAGAACGGATAGCTCAAAATTTCGGGCAGAAGGTCATCCGCTGACTCGGATTTTTTCATAAGCGAGTCCACAAAGCGCATCATAGTGATTAACTGAAGAATGTGTGGTTCTTGGAGAACATTCTGCTGGCGTTCATAAGCAATGGGAATGCGCATGGCGTGGAAATATGGCACAATAGCTTCGAGCATTTTATGCTCACGGCTGATAACTGCGATTTCTTTGGTGGGTACGCCGCTGGCTATTAGTTTGCCAATTTCTTGAACCACCCACTGGTATTCGGTTTCTCGTGAAGTAAATTCTTTGCTGTGTATAGCACCATCTTTGAGTTGTTTATTGGCAGCTTGTAAGTCTTTCTGGATATCGGGCAAGATATTTTCAAGCCGGTTTACGCCTTTCTTGATGATGTGCTTAGCGGCGGCAAGAATATCCACGGTAGAACGATAATTTTGTTTGAGCGCGACCAGCGCGACATCACGAAAGGCAGTGCGGAATTCTAATATGTTTGATATTTCAGCTCCCTGAAATTTATAAATTGCCTGATCATCGTCACCAACCACCATAATATTGGGTCTGCCTTCATTGACTTCGTGGTCTGTTAAAAGCCGAATGAGCCGCATCTGGGCGTCATTGGTGTCTTGAAATTCATCGACAAGCATATACTGATAGCGCTCTTGCAGATCCAGGCGCACGCCGATGTTATCCTCAAGCATAGCAATCGCATCGAGAATCATATCGTTGAAATCATAGTATCCCGCTTCATGCATGCGGGTCATATATGTCTGATATACGAAAGCAAGCTCATTCATGCGAGGTTCCTCCGAGACGTCGATTAGGTGTGTCAATTTGTCATCTCCTTTTGCCGTCCATTCTTTTTTCCATTCTGTTATTGGAGCAGTGCTGTCAGATTCGTTTGCTTCTTTCACTGCGTCAGTAAGCGATTGAGCAACAACCGCACTTAATGATTTGAAACTTCCCGGCAATGGGTCCGATGAAATGCTAGACAATTCAACGGCAACGCCTTCAAGCGCTGGAATCATTTTTTTGGAAACTCGGTCAGTTAAAGCGGTGGAAATAAGCGGGTCAATTAAGGAAACTTCTTTTTTGTTGGCTTCTAAAATACGGGTAAATTCCTTCGGAGTTAAGCCGGCCTTTTTTAAATACTCGATGGCTTTTTTGACAGGATTTAAATAGACAAACCGGTCTTTATGTTCAGAACGAATCGGATTGTCATATTCGAGTTCTTGGAAGATACCTTCAAGAATCTCGGTTTGTGTAACATCATCGGCGGGTAAAAAAATGGCACCGTTATAAAAATATTCGGGGTAGCGATTAATTACCTCCACACCAAAGGTATGAAAAGTGTGGATAGCGACACGATAAGCATCGCGACCCAAAAGACCTATCAGCCGCTGACGCATATTGAAAGCGGCGGCGTCAGTAAATGTAAGGCAAAGAATGTTGCCTGGACGAATATCAACTGTGCGTAGAATATTGGCAACGCGCAAACTTAAAAGCTCGGTCTTGCCCGAGCCCGGACCGGCAACCACCATCACCGGGCCCTCAATTGTATCAACGGCCTTCTTTTGTTCAGGGTTTAGTTGTGAATATCGTTTTTCAAATTGAGACATATAGATATATAATCACACTTCCTTAATTGAGAATCAATGTATTGATCTAAAAAAGCTGTTTTCTTTAAAAAATATGCTAAAATAATAAAAGATCTTTTAATCTGGAGGTAAGGCAATGATTCTTTACTGGATAAGCTGTTTATTGATTGGTTTCATGATAGCCCAAGCGGCATCTTTGGCTACGACCCTATATCTTCACCGAGGCACCACTCACAGAGCTATAACCTTCCATCCCTTTATAGAATTTTTATTTCAACTCGATTTATGGTTGAGCACGGGCATCAACAGAAAAGAGTGGGAAGCGGTTCACCTATGCCATCATGCGAATGCTGACACAGAGGGCGATCCGCACAGTCCTATTATTTTAGGTTTTTGGAAGGTCCAGCTTTTTAACGCCTTTTTCTATTGGCGGGCGGCGCGAGATCCTAAGGTTCTTTGGTATGCTCGTCATCGTCAACCCGTGGGCTTTGAAAAGATTGTTTCAAGAATTCGGGGTTCGGGAATTTTGGGATTAGTCTTTGGGATAATTTTATCCTGTTCAATTTTTGGAATAAAAACTGGCCTGATCGTTTCTTTTATCCACCTCTTGTTTTATGTATTTCTTTTGAATAATCTCGTTAATGGCTGGTGTCATTATAGGGGCTATAAAAATTATCCACAAGTTGTTGCCTTCAATAACAGATTTATTGCCATGATTACCATGGGAGAGGGCTTGCATAATAATCACCATTATTCTCCGGGCAGTCCTAGGCTTTCCCATCGTTCAAACGAATTTGATTTGGGGTGGGGAATTTTAAAGGTTCTTTCTTTTCTGGGTCTCGCCACAATAGAACGACCCGCCCAAACCGATATATAATCGGTTTTTTTATTACACACGTCCGCAATACCTCGCAGCTTGCTGCGAGGATGAAGGACGC
>CAYHQI010000036.1:0-6872 GCA_964358785.1 uncultured Candidatus Saccharibacteria bacterium | reverse complement strand
CCCCGCTAAAGTACTGGGAGGAGCCGCGGCTAGCGCGCTTGATAAAAAACTCGGCCGAGTTGGCGGAGCCACTCAAATAACAGATGTAATTTTAACTTTACTAACGTCTGTAATGAGCGGCGTGAGTAACCGCATGCTTAATTTCATCGGCCAAATCGGCTATGAGGCACCACCGCCCTACGCTCCAGAACCCACGCCACCAGGAGGGAACAATTTCAACGAAACTTTTGTTCAGCCCGGCAGTGATCCCAATGTTGGCGCCGGCACGCCAGGAGATCCTAATGCGGCCTGCTCTAGCGCTTGCCAAGGAGAAATAGACAGCTGCAGAGCTAGTATAGCTACGATATGTACCCCGGGTCCACCAGATCCGATTACGGGCGAACCTGGGCCAGATGTCTGCGAACCTGATCCGAATGGCGAGTCACAATGCCAAACACAATATACTAGCTGTACTAATCAGTGCGCGGCCTTACCGTAGAAATTTCTATGTTAAAAAATAAAAAAATGTTTCCGCTAATTGCCATGGTTATTCTACTGGCGGTTTTGGTTCCGCAACATTTTGCATCTGCCATTTGCCCTGTCGATATTACAGACTGCTTGACCAGCCTAAACAGCTTCATGCTAACATTTTTAGGTAGCGCAATAGGCTGGGCTGCTGGCTTGCTTAACTCTTTTATTCAATTACAAACTGACGGCACCGTCTTCGGAGTAAAAGTAATCGAAGACAGCTGGACCATAATAAGAAACTTCGTAAATTTGTTTTTCATTCTGGTGCTGATAATTATGGCCTTTGGAACTATTTTTGACATCAAAAAATACACTTGGAAAGAAATGCTGGCTCCTTTCTTAATCGCCGCTTTACTTATTAATTTCAGCTTAGCTATTGGCCAATATATTATAACTATCTCTAACGGTCTAGCTAGGGTTTTTCTTAATGAGATAGTTCGAAGTGGAGGTGTATCCGAAACTTTTGCTACAGGCTCAAGTATAGTTAAGCTAGCCGCCGGCGGAGAGGCAGACCTACTTACCGGCGTCAGCCAAGTGGCAATGACTGGAATATTTAGTCTGGTCTTTCTGGCAATAGTCTTCCTGGCCCTGTTCTCCGCCTTTATATTTTCAATAGCCCGGTTATTTGTGCTTTGGTTTCTATTGATTATTTCTCCCATTGCCTGGTTTGGTTATGCCCTGCCTAATCTTCGTCAAAAAACCTGGAATAGCTGGTGGGATAATTTTTTGTGCTGGTGTTTTTTTCTGCCATACTATCTCTTCTTTATGATGTTCGCCGTAATTTTTATAAATGCCAAGGATTCCTTTCCGCCAATTGCCGGCGGGAATTTTCCCGGTATTCAAATGCTTGGAAATGATCTTATGGTTTACGGCATTAGTCTTGTTTTTCTAGTGGGCGGTTTGGGCATAGCTCGCAAGCTGGCATGCGCCAGCGGAAGTTATGTCGGCAAGACATTCGGCGCAATTGAGACCGGAGTGCGCAAATACGCCCCCGGAGCGGCTTATGTAAGAGGAGGCGTCGCAGGCTTGAAAGAACGGGGCGCAGAGATCCAAGAAAAGGGCGTACTGGGTATCGGCGGGGCACAGCGTGCCCGCTTGCAAGAGGCTACAGCCAAGGGTTGGGTAGCTGGAGCACCCGGACCTGGCCAGGTACCTGGTGCGAGAGAAGAGAGATCGAGGGCTGAATCTGCAGAAGTAGACAAAGAAGTAAAGCGCCTACAGACCCTAAACCTTACATTGGATCAATTAAATGAAAAACTAAAAACCGCCAAGGGCCCGGAAAAAATTGCGGCGTTTAAACTCAAGTTTGAAAATGGTTGGGCAGAAGCGGCAGATGCCGATGAACTTGCAAAACAGGTCAAAGCGGCAGGCGGAGGCAGGACAGCTTTGGGAGCCTCACTTATTGCATCTGCCAAGAAAGGCAAATTTCAAAAAATGGCCTTGGGAACCAAAGATAAGGAAGATATGTTTAATAAGTTCCTGGGAGAAGATCTTGAGCTTGCTAAGGCCTTTGGTCTCGATATGGCCGAAAGTCGTGAGCTAATGAACGCCGACACAGCCAAAAAACTACTTGATATTTATGGCAGTGATACCCGGGAAGTCAAGGATAAGGTTGAAAAAGTTGTTAAAGATAATATTAAAAATATTGCCCGCAAGGGAACTGACCGGAAAGACCTACTTAACAACACCGGAGCTTTTGTTGGAACTGATGATAGACTCCGAAAATTAGCTGGCCAGGTAATGATCGAGGAGAAAGAAGTCGGTGATTGGCAAACCAGAAATAAAATTCTTGAACTCAATGGTGGCATAGATCCGAGTACTGATCGTGCCCGAACAGCAGAAGGCCGTGGATTCGAAAAAGATATGGCAGATGGTAATGTGGCAATTAATGAAGAGGCAAAATATAGGAGAGATAATGGGATCTCGACTACAGCACCTCTAACTGTTCCTCAATATACCGCTCTTGAGGGTGAGGTGGTGGCCAACGTCAAATCGGGTTTAATACGAAGCTTAAATACTGAGGATCTCAAAAGTACGGTTATATTTAATGCTCTCTATAATGGATACACCACTGGCACCTTAACGGCAGATGAATTTAATAAAGCTGTGGGGCTAACAGCCCCCAAGAGACGACGCGGAGCTCCAGCCGTCATTGGAACAGAAATAAAAGGTAAGCCAGATAGGAAAAAGAGAGAAGCTATAAATGAGCTGGTCAACGCCGTAACAGCGCGCACTGGCCCAAAAACTTATCCATAATAAAATATGCCCATATCTTTAAATGAGCACTTGAGTCTAAGCCCTTATTTTGTCGACACAAGCACGTCGCCAGGTTTTAATTGGGAAAATTATCAGGATAAAATTGATAGGTTATCAGAAGATTTATTCGGACTATTAATTGACGATGCGACTTCAGAATTTATTAAATCCTTGACCCAAAAATACGTCCAGTTATCAGTACAGGGACCTGATATTGCCAGATTGATACGGGACGTGGTAATCGGGGATGTATTTATCGGAGATATGCCGCGGGAGTTATCGCAACGGCTTGATATCGATCACCAATTGGCACGAGAGGTGGCGAATCAAATTGTCTCTCAGCTTTTCACTCCAGTCTTGGAAGATTTAAAAAAAGTCCACAGGGAAAAATTCCCGGGCAGATTACCGGATAAACCCACCGCTCCGACTACACCGAACGCGCCGTCCGTTGCTCAACCTCCGATATCAAATACCCCTCCCATCATAAAGCACTATCAAGGCGAGGAATTACCCGAATCGGGAGGAAATATGATAGATTTGCGTAATCAAAAGTAATATGCGTTTCCAAGTCCCACAATTCATCGAAACCGAAACCAAAATCGTCGGGCCATTCACGCTCAAACAGTTTTTGTATTTGGCGGTCGGAGCAGTAATAATTTTTATCCTGCAATATGTTTTAAGTCTGACTTATTTGATAATCGCCGGCCTGCCGATTGCAATTATTTCCTTTGCGTTAGCGTTTTACACGGTAGACGGAGTACCATTGCCCAAATATCTCCTAATGGCATTATCGTTTTTAAGCGGACCTAAAAGATATCAATTCCGCAAAGATGAATCTTCCACGACGTAATTTTCAATTTACAATTTCAAAATTTTCAAACAGGTTTAAAAATTGAAAAATAGAAATTAAAAATTATGGCAACACACGCTAAATTACAATCCACTAAGGATTTTGTCGTTGTCTCCGACATTCGCGATACGATCGCGATTCTTAAAGACGGGTCTTTACGTTCAGTAATTGAGGTGAGCTCAATGAATTTTGAGCTGAAATCAGCAGACGAAAAAACGGCAGTTATTGGCGCCTTTCAGAATTTCATCAACTCGATTGACTTCCCGCTTCAAATAGGCATCAGCTCTCGCAAATTGGACATCGGTCCGTATCTTAAATCTCTCGATGCTCTCACAGTAAGTATTTCCAATGAACTAATGAAGATCCAAGCCATTGAATACGCTCGTTTTATCAAAGGTCTCACGGAGTTGGCTAATATTATGTCTAAAAAGTTCTATGTCGTTGTACCCTTGCATGTCGTTGAAACAATGGGCCAGTCCGGCAATGTCGCGAAAGGGTTCTTCGGCGCGCTCAAAAGCATAGCTAGCCCTTCTAAATTCGTAAAATCCCTAACCGATCAAGAGCTTGAAAGTTACAAAGTCCAGCTTAATCAAAGAATTGAATTTATAATGGGCGGCATTGGCGGACTGGGCTTGGAAAGCAGAGTATTAAAAAAAGAAGAGCTGATGAATTTGTATTATTCGTATTATAATCCGGGACATCATTTGTGAACTAGTCGTTAGTTAAAAGTTCATAAAGTTCCTAAAGTTAATAAAGTAAATCAATCAAAACTTTATAAACTTTCAACTTTATAAACTTGATAAACTTAGTTTGAGTCTATTCGGTAAAAAATCACAACCCATAGCGCCTGCGGAGCAAGAGCCTAAAATGATTGACGATATTTTGGCTCCTTCGGCGATTGACGTTTCTTCCAACTACCTACAAATAGGGGATACGTTTGCGCGAACACTTTTTGTTGCCACCTATCCACGCTACTTGAATACAAATTGGTTTTCACCAATCATAAATATGGATCGCCCCTTTGATGCGTCTATTTTTGTCCACCCTGAAGATACTGCCAATATGCTTAAACAATTGCGAGACCGCTTGGGAAGAATGGAGGCACAAGTCATGGAAGAAACGGCGGCCGGCAAGGTCAGGGATCCATTAATGGAAACCGCCATTAACGACATCGAGGCTCTGCGGGATAAGTTACAGCAGGGAACTGACAGATTTTTTCGGCTTGGCGTATACATAACTTTGTATGGCTCCTCGCTAAAAGAGCTTGACGATACTGAAAATAAAATTAAATCCACCCTTGATGGACAATTAATCTATTCCAAGCAGGCTACTTTCCGAATGAAGGAAGGATTTTTCTCAACAATGCCCTTAAGTGACGACCAGCTTGAGGTGCATACCGCGCTTAATACAGAACCGATATCTTCTCTTTTTCCGTTTGTTTCCTATGACCTAACCCGCGACAAAGGCATACTCTATGGCATTAACACCCATAATAACTCGCTAGTTCTGTTTGACCGCTTTGAAATGGAAAACGCTAATATGGTTATATTCGGCAAGTCTGGTGGCGGCAAAAGTTACACCATCAAACTTGAGATCTTGCGCAGTTTGATGTTCGGCACGCAAATTTTTGTGATCGATCCTGAAAACGAGTATAAATTCCTGTCTGATACCGTGGGTGGTACATCGGTAAAAATCTCCATTGCCTCGCCTCACCATATTAATCCGTTTGATTTGCCCAAACCACTGCCTGACGAAAATCCGGCTGATGTCTTGCGTTCTCACATTATTAACTTAATGGGTCTTTTCAAAATAATGCTTGGGACGCTGACACCGGAAGAAGATGCGATAATGGATGAAGCAATAAATCAAACTTACGCCATTAAAGACATAACCCCGTCCACCGTTGACCTCAAAAACGCTGTGCCGCCACTTATGTCAGATTTCCAGAGTATTCTTGAAAGCATGACCGGCACTCAATCGCTGGCTATTAGAATCAAAAAGTACACCGAGGGCACTTATGCTGGATTTTTAAATAACACGACTAATATAGACTTGGATAATCAACTGATCGTTTTTAGTATACGCGATATGGAAGAAGAGTTGCGCCCAATCGCTATGTATTTAGTCCTCAATTTCATTTGGACACAAGTGCGTACCGAACTTAAAAGGCGCATTTTGGTGGTAGACGAAGCTTGGGTTTTAATGAGATACGAAGCTGGCGCGGCATTCTTATTTAATATCGCCAAACGCGCCCGTAAATATTATCTGGGCTTAACCACGATTTCTCAAGACATTCCCGATTTTATGGCCTCGTCTTACGGTAAGCCGATAGTTACCAATTCTTCACTGCAGTTATTATTGAAGCAGTCGCCGGCGGCGATTGATCTGGTTAAACAAACGTTCAATCTTACTGACGCGGAAAAATTTTTCCTGCTGGAGTCACGCGTTGGACATGGGCTATTCTTCGCCGGCACCAATCATGTGGCTCTACGAATTGTTGCATCTTATGCCGAAGACCAAATCATTACATCGGACCCTAGGCAAATATTGGAATTAGAAGCAGCAAAAAAAGAGCTCGCGCAGAACGCGAGCTAGTTGAAAGTTCGTAAAGTTTTTAAAGTCCTTAAAGTTAAAAAATATTCAAACTTTATAACTTTATAACTTTATAATTTATAACTTGTGCCAAACAATGATCCATACTATTACGACCTCGCACATGCCAGAGGACAACAAAGAGCACAGAGAGAAGTACAAGATATGGCTAGTCGCGTGGTCAAACCGCCCTCGGGCACGCTTTATGCCTTTCTTTACGGTTTGGCAATAATCGGCGATCTACTAGATTTGACAGTTTTTACGGGAATCGGCGCAGTGGTGTCGTTCATAGTTGATCTTTTTATAGGAGTAATATTATTTTTTGCCGGCCGTGGAGCAAGAGATAGGATAAAAGACATGGGTGCCTTCCAGGATAGCCTACATCAGCAAATTGAGGGAATCGAAAAAAAAATAACGGCCTACCGAAATGCCTATGCTAGAGTTTTAAAAGCGTCGCGAAAGATCAAGATATTAAGAAAGCCTGTGAGAAAAATGGCGCTTAGGTTTTCACGACTAAGAAAAAGTGTCCTGAAAAGCCCGCTCGGCAGAACCGTGGCCTCTGTTATTGCTGATTTAGTTCCAATCCTGGATCTTATACCGTGGCGAACCATTAACATCTACCTGATAAAAAAAAAGGAAATGTTAGCTTTTAAAGAATCACAAAAAA
>CAYHQI010000035.1:2957-7119 GCA_964358785.1 uncultured Candidatus Saccharibacteria bacterium | reverse complement strand
ACTCTCTAACGGGACTCGCGCCTTTGGCGTGAGCGAGACTTCTAACGGGGTTGACTATTTGACAGGCTAGTGTAGTGTTGATGTATAGATAGTTACGCGGTGTGTATCAGGATGTTTGTAAGCGACGGTTGACACTTCAGTGTTGACCCCGTTAGAAGTAGTAACAGTAGCATATAAGTTTTACTTACAGCCGCCACGCTTGCTTGATTAAAATACCAGCCGTGGCTCGTGGACCCGCTAGGGCTACTTCTAACGGGGTTGACCTATTTTGTGCAGTATGATATCCTTAGTTTATATATAGACAACGAATAGCAGGTCAAAGTTTAAGATCTCAAATCTTAACTGGCAGCCATCTTTATAACTTATGTTGCCCAATTTAACCGCTACAGTCAGGGGGGTGGTCGGACAGTTATTGTCAGTATTGAATACTAGAAATAGGGATGTGATTTCCCGACGTTTTGGTTTGAAGGTTGGCAGAAAGGAAACGCTGGAGGCGATTGGTAAAAGTTATGGCATTACGCGCGAGCGGGTTAGGCAGATTGAAGAGGTCTCGCTTAAGCAGGTGAGAGAAAACCTTGCCGGTAGCATAGCCACAAAAATTAAGCCATTTATAAATCTTGCCGAGAGTATCCTGGACAGAGCCGGTGGAGTAGCCAGAGAGGATCATCTTTTTAGTGAGTTTTCAGGAGCAGTTAAGAATAGCCCGGCTAATGCGGCTTTGGTTTTCTTCATTTATCTGGATGGTAAACTGAAAAGAATCGTCGATAGCGATGACTTCCATGCTTTTTGGGCTCTTTCAGATCAGCACGCCGATTCTTTCCGTAAGTCAATTTCTTCATTCACTGGAGCTCTAGACAAGGGAGGGGCGTCGATTGGCGAAACAACGCTATTGGAATTTTATAAAAAGTCCGGCGCTTCGTTTAAGGATGTTACGCCTGCCGTTGTCAGCTCTTATCTTTCTATTTCCAAAAATATTGCCAAGAATAATTTTGGCCAAATCGGTTTGGTCAATTGGCCAGACATTAGACCGCGTGGCGTCAGGGATAAGGCCTTTCTGGTTCTTAAACGTGACGGCAAACCCAAACATTTCCGTGAGATATCTCAACTTATTAATGTTTCCGGGTTCAGTGATGGTCGCAAGGCCAACGTGCAAACAGTCCATAATGAACTGATCAAAGACCAAAGATTCGTATTGGTAGGGCGTGGTTTGTATGGTCTAACCGAGTGGGGTTATAAGGCCGGGACGGTCAAGGATGTCATCGTTGATCTTATGCGTTCCGCCGACAAGCCTTTGCACAAGAAAGAAATCGTTGCTCAAGTTCTATCTCATCGTATGGTCAAAGAAAATACAATCTTCTTGAATCTGCAAGATTCTAAAACTTTTGATAGGAAGGGCGATGGTGTCTATGCCCTTCGTGAAGCCTAAAATAGTTCAAAGTTTGTAAAGTTGTAAAGTTCGTAAAGTTAATTTAGCGCTAAACTTTATAAACTTTATAAACTTTATAACTTTATAACTTACTTTGTTTCTCGACGCTCTCGGTCCACTAAAAACTGCTTTTACGTTAATTGGTCAATACTGGTGGACTTTCACCCCGTTTTTACTATTTTTTACGGCACTCGAAGCCTGGCATTCTTATAAAAAACAGCAATACATCCTTTCTCTTAAGTGGGTTTTACTCGAAGTTAAACCGCCGCCGGACGTTCAGAAAAGCCCCAAAATAGCCGAAAATATCTTTTCTGGACTACATGCGGCTTACGTTTTTGCTAAAACCTGGAAACAGAGATTTTTTGAGGGCGAGGTTCAGCCTTGGTTTTCGTTTGAAATAGCCGGCAATGGCGGAGAAATAGGTTTTTTTATACGTGTTCCGGAGGGCTTACGCAACCTAGTGGAGGCCCAGATTTTCGCGCAGTATCCGGATGCCGAGATCAAGATCGCCGATGATTATGTAAACGCTTTGCCGGAGTATCTACCAAATGATGATTATGATATGTGGGGCACGGAGCTGATATTTACTAAACCTGACGCATTTCCGATAAAAACCTATCCTTTTTTTGAAGAAGAATCCGGCAAGGATGAGTTTAAAAGAACCGATCCTCTGGCGTCTTTGGCCGAGACTATGAGTTCTTTGGAACCGGGGGAACATCTTTGGGTACAACTGCTCATACGAGCCACCAGCGGTGCTTGGGCTAAAGAAGCCAAAGCTGATGTGGACAAGTTAACTGGCAGAGAACCCAAGGTGGAACGGGATTTTTTTGGCAAAACCGTTGATTTTATAGATCAGTTATTGCCGGGCGGCACTCCTGCCGTTGAGGAAAAAAAGAGAGAAGAGTTTTCTCTTATGAAACTGACCGGGGGCCAGAAATTTGTGTTGGATCAGGTGGAGCATAAAATTGCCCAACTTGGTTTTAAGTCCGGTTACAGATTTTTATATGTTGCCCGCAAGGATCGTTTTAAGGGTGCGCGTATTACCGCTGTCGTGGGTTATTTCAAGCAGTTTTATTTGAATGATCTCAACTCATTTAAGCCCAACAAAAATACTTGGACCATTGCCAAGGGCTGGTTTCCCCAGCTTTTTCCGTCAGATAAGGGGTTTGGTTATAAAAAACAGGAATTCAGGCGCAAGTGGTATCTGTATCAAAACTATAAAAAGAGGGCGTTTGTTAGGCAGTTTATAATGTTAGGCGTTGAAGAGCTGGCGACTCTATTCCATTTGCCTGGCATCGGTGTTAAGGCGCCGGCATTCCCGCGCGTTGAAGCCAAGAAGGGTCAGCCACCCGCGGGATTACCGACTAGATAAGCCTGCGGAATTATAAATTTTAAAGTATAAGTTTTAAAATTAATTTATAATTTATAATTTATAATTTATAATTTCATGAACACGGTGAATGACAATCCAGTCGTATTATTCGGTGATACCAACTTCCGCAATAAGAAGGTGATTTTTGGTATTAAAATGGATGACCGCCGGCGTCACATGTATATTATTGGTAAGACCGGTATGGGCAAGTCCGAATTGCTTAAAAATATTGCCATTCAGGATATTCAGGATGGCAGGGGGTTGGCATTTGTTGATCCTCACGGAGATCCAGTGGAAGATCTTCTTGATTATATCCCGCAAGAAAGAATTAAGGATGTTATCTATATCAATCCGGCCGATTTGGAACATCCGATAGCCTTCAATGTTATGGAGTCCGTGGATCCCGATAAACGACATTTGGTTGCCGATGGCATTATGGCGGTTTTTAAGAAGCTTTGGTTAGATCTTTGGTCAGCCAGAATGGAATACATACTTAACTACACTCTTTTAGCTCTTTTGGAGGTGCCGGACTCTACGCTTCTCGGAATTAATCGCATGATGGCTGAAAAGGGATATAGGAAATGGGTGGTTGATCAAGTAAAGGATCCGGAGGTTAAAGCCTTTTGGACGCAGGAATTTGAAAAGTGGGATCAAAGGTATCGCATGGATGCTACGGCCTCTATTCAAAACAAGATTGGCCAGTTTGTTTCCAATGTTGTCATTCGCAATATTGTCGGTCAAACGAAATCCAGTTTTGATGTCAGACAAGTTATGGATGAACAGAAGATTCTATTGATTAATATTTCCAAGGGCAGGGTTGGAGAGGACGCTTCGAGACTGCTCGGCGGCCTATTAATTACCAAGATTCAAATAGCAGCCATGTCGCGTGTGGATATTCCCAGAGCAGAAAGGAAAGACTTTGTTTTGATAGTTGATGAGTTTCAGAACTTTGCAACTGCTTCTTTTGCTAACATATTATCAGAAGCCAGGAAGTTTAATTTAAGTTTAGTGATAGCCCATCAATATGTTACTCAAATGGAAGAGGCCGTTAGGGACGCAGTTTTTGGCAACGTTGGCACGATCGTGGCCTTCCGTGTCGGCGCTGAAGATGCCGAACTGCTTGAAAAAGAAATGTCTCCCGAATTTATGGCGACTGATATAGTCAATCTCGGCAAGCGCCAGATTTATCTTAAGTTGATGATTGACGGAGTGTCTTCAAGAGCTTTTTCAGCCACGACGATGGATACTATTGCGCCTCTGCCGATAAGTCCCAGAGAGCAAGTTATAGAGTTTTCGCGTGCCGCTTATGCCAAGAACCGCAAAGATATTGAAGATTTTCTTCTAAAATGGCGAGAGCCTATTGG
>CAYHQI010000035.1:0-2857 GCA_964358785.1 uncultured Candidatus Saccharibacteria bacterium | reverse complement strand
GATTATTACAGAAAAATAGATTAGCGAAATCAGCCAAGTAGTACAGACTAGTAGGCTCACCCAAGGTGAGCTTTTTGTTTTTCTAAATGATTACATTTTTACCGACCCATGTTCTGGCTATCTCTAACGGGGTTGATATTTTTGTTATTTAATCTTAGATTGAGATTAATGATCAAGCAAAAATGGATACCGTGGCCGGGGATCGGTCAGGTTGACAAGCAGAAAGTTGCGCCAATCGTGGACAATTATTATTTTCGGCGTTTATCAGACAAGAAACAACTGGCCTTTGCTTATTTGGTTTTCCCAGGCGCGACCCATGACCGTCGCCAACACTCAATGGGCGCCTATGTTAAGACGCTCGAATTTACCTCACGCATGGTTGAGCGGGGTTTACTTACAAAAAAAGAGGCCTTGAACCTATCGCTCTATGCACTGCTTCATGACATTGGCCATGGACCGTTTTCGCATATCATTGAGGTTTTCACCAAGAAAAACCATAAACAAAACGGCATCGAGATACTTCATAAAATGGCTCCTGATATTAAGCGCTGCGGTGGTGATGTGCGGCTAATCGAGAAGTACATGTCTCGTACCGATCCGGCTTGGCAGATAGTCAGCGACTATAACTTCGGCATGGAGAAAATGGATTATTTGGTGCGCGATCAAGAGGCGACAGAATTCGGACCAAATATCAGACGATGTGTCGAGAGCGTATTCAATCATCTTGAGTTCCGCGATGGTCAGTTGATCGTTGACCTCAAGGCGCTTGATGCGGCAATTGAGATTCAGCGGGCCTATATTTATTTTTATCGCAATGTTCACTTGGAGAAAAGCTCGTATATTATTCAGCGCTTTATGCAAAAGCTGATGTATCAGTTATTACATACGCCAAAAAAATTAGGTGGTATAACCGAAGGAGAGCTCTGGGATATGGTTGATGGCGACTTGATCCATTCTTTGAAAAGGTGCGGTAACGAAACGGTGAAAAACGGAATTAATATTTTTAATAAAGGCGTGAGGCATTTCCCCAAAACCGCACTGTCGATTCGCCTGGCAGGCTATGGCTGGCTTGAGAGGCGAGCCGGCAAGCAAATAAAAGTTACCGAGGTTGATAACAAGTTTTTTGATAGGTTTTTCGAAAGATCAAGCGCTGATGATCTCGAGAAAATAGAATCAAAAATAGCTAAAATGCTGGGCATAGAAAGTTGGAATGTCGCAGTCAGTCACATAGTTGAGAAAAACAGGTTTATTCCGCGCGATGTTGCTTTTTTTGATGGCGATGCTGTCTATTCGCTCAAGAAACAAGACCCCAACTATTTTGACTTGTTGGGCAAAGAGCTTAATAAATATCTTTGTGTTAGGATTTGCGTATCTCCACAACATCGACCCCTGCTTTTCAAGAAATGGCGACAAGCTCTAGAATCACTTTGTGATCATATCGGGTATTCCGTTTAGTCAGCCAAATTGTCTCTGGGTCATTTTTGTGTTAAAATATTTTAAAAGTACTTGAAACATAAACTATTTTCCGCCCTTAGCTCAGTTGGTAGAGCTGCTCGCTTTTAACGAGAAGGTCGCTGGTTCGAATCCAGCAGGGCGGACTGAGCGAAGCGAAGGACGACCTAGGAGCCGCTTGAGCGGCTCCATGTTGGATGAGAACAGCGCAGCGATATTTTGTCAGTAGGCAAAATCGCGAGCTGGTGGTCAGCCCGAATCGAGCGACGGCGAGATGAGAGGCGAGACCGAATCCAGCAGGGCGGACTAAGCACTGGAATTAATAAGCAACTCCCTTTTTCAGCCAAAGGCTGATCCGCTTCCGGCGGAAAGGAGAAGGTCGCTGTCCGCCGGCTGGCGGACGATTTTCACAGAAAAGTAATCTGAGTGACATCAAAAAATACCTTGAAAATGGCTGTTTTTTTTGATGGCCTTGCATTTTGTCTAAAATTATGGTATTATATAGGTATAGGAGATCAAGATGAGAACGTTCACAATTCTGACTTCACTTTTCGTCCTCGCTACGCTTTCGGGCGTTGCTAGCGCGCAAACCACTAACCAGGTCGAGACGTTCGTGATAGCCAGAACTGGTATTGCGAATGATGGTCAACGGACCTATGATTACGTTGAGGTTTTTCAGCAGCGCGGAAAATGGATCTACCCGGATGTCGGCTATATCGACTTTGCCGATGGAGGGAGGTACCGCGAACTCTTCATTGGCGCCGGCGCGGTGTTAGTCAACTCAAAACACTTAACGGTGATTGGGGAGGGCTATGTTGCCCAGGCCACTGGACCGGCATCGGACGGCGCCATGTACTTCCAGCCGTGGACGCTGATCGCGTATCGTTTGGCCAAGAAGATTGGCGGTGAGGTAGTATATTTCCCGTATCTGCCCCTAAACAAGGCGGGGCGGATCCAACACGTCGTTGAAAGAGCTACACTGGAATACGACTTCAAGCACTTCAGGGCCGGCGGCGGTTACGGTGCCTATAAGTACGGCGAGGGTGTTTGGCAGAACAAGCCATTCGTCACCACCACGCTCAAGGCTGGCCGTTTCGGCAACGTCGAACTGTGGCTGCAGAAGATGCCACAAGGCCACGCCCAAGTTCAGATCCGCTACGCGAAGATATTTCGCTAGCCCGCACAGTAAAAGCCCGCTTGCTTTTCTGGAGCGGGCTTTTACTGTTTTTATAATCCCCCCCGTGCTATTCTTAAAATAAGTTCCAATATCCTTCCACGGGGCGGACAATATGGAAGCCCGCGTTTGCGGGCCTTTGTTTTTTGTAATAAGATTAGGTTATGAGGACACTAATTGCCGAAACAAAAAATAAAGTCGGGGAGTCAGTTGAGCTTTTTGGTTGGGTGC
>CAYHQI010000034.1:2421-7238 GCA_964358785.1 uncultured Candidatus Saccharibacteria bacterium | reverse complement strand
CACGGCAAAACTACCCTGACTGACGCGCTGATGCGCCAGACGGGAGCGTTTACGGAAGGGGTCTCAATGGATTCAAACGCGCTCGAACTGGAGCGCGGCATTACTATTTACGCAAAAAATGCGGCGATTTCCTATCCTTCGGCGGACTCAGGACGTGCCGCGACCAAGATAAACATAGTAGACACGCCCGGCCATGCCGATTTCGGTTCGGAAGTTGAACGCGTTCTGCGATCAATCGATTCAGTGTTGTTGGTGGTTGATGCCCAAGAGGGGCCGATGCCACAGACGAGATTCGTGCTCAAAAAATCTCTGGAACTAGGCCTTAAGCCTATTGTTGTTATTAATAAAATAGATAAGCCAGCTGCCAATCCGGCTCGCTGCGAGGAGCAGGTGCTCGAACTTTTTATGGAACTTGGAGCGAATGATGAGCAGATTAATTTTCCGGTGGTATACGCCATTGGCCGTATGGGTATCGCTAAACTAAAACTAGATGATGAATCCAATGATCTTACGCCGTTGCTCGATACCATTCTTGCTCGTGTGCCCTGCGCTTCTTCTGCCGAGTTGGAGGCCAAGCAGTTAATGCTTCAGCCGTTTAATTTGGGCTACGATAATTTTCTTGGCCGATTAGCCGTTGGGCGTATTTATGAGGGCACAGTCAAGGCTAATCAAAATGTTTTTATAAAAAAACCCGACGGCGAAACCCGTCCCGGCAAGATTACCAAGCTTTTTACTTTTAAGGGTCTTGAAAAAGTTGATACTCCTGAAGCCGGAGCTGGAGATATTGTTCTAATCGCAGGTTTAGCAGATATTTATATTGGAGAAACCGTTACCGACAATACTGAAGCGAATCCCTTGCCGGCCATTGCTATTGATGAACCGACGATCGCCTTGACTTTTCTTATTAATAATTCACCATTTGGCGGTCGCGAGGGCAAATTTGTCACTTCTCGCCAATTGCGAGAATTTCTTGAGCGTGAGCTGGAGGTAAATGTTGGACTACAAATTGATCTTACTTTGACTGATAGTTTTGCCGTGCGTGGCAGGGGAGAGCTTCACATAGCGATCTTGCTTGAGAATATGCGTCGTGCCGGCTATGAAGTCCAGGTTTCACAGCCACAAGTTATCATTCACGAAAAGGATGGTATGAAAACCGAACCTTTTGAGGAAGTCATAATAGATACGCCGGCAGAACATCAGGGCACGATTATCGAGCGTCTCGGCACGAGAGGTTTTGTCATGACTAACTTGTCGCATACTCATGAATTAATCCGACTTTTTTTCGAGGGACCCACAAGGGGACTATTGGGTTATCGCAATCAATTCGTGATAGACACCAAAGGCGAGGGGATTATGTCTTCCCGTGTTATCGGATTCAAGCCCTATGCCGGAGAGATACGCAAGCGGGCCGTCGGTTCCATGATATCAATGGCTACTGGCAAGGCGCTTGGCTTCTCATTGTGGAATTTGCAGGAGAGAGGCGCTCTCTATATCGGACCGGCCACTGAAGTTTACGAGGGCATGGTAATCGGCAATACTTCCAAAGGCGAGGAGATGTACGTTAACCCGACCAAGGGCAAACAGCTTACCAATGTACGCGCTTCCGGCTCCGATGAGGCGATTGATCTTACGCCGCCTGTTCCGCTGACCATTGAGCGCGGTCTTGAAGTTATGGCCGAGGACGAATATCTAGAGATTACTCCTAAAAGTGTCAGACTTCGTAAGCAATATTTGACTGAGGCCGATCGCACCAAAGCTAAGCGCGTCTCAAATTAGTTTTTATGAGCTTGGTGAATAATGCCTTCTATCACCACTCGAATTCCCAGCGAGAATTCAGCATTCCGTCAAAAGCGTGGATTTTGCTCGCAGTGCTTTACTATTATACTGCTCGCAAACCGTGCAATCCACTCTTTTGACGGTGCTATAAGGCATTATTCACCAAGCTCATTTCTAATAAGTTGACCCCGTTAGAAGTCGCGCTCGCGACGGAATCGCGAGTCCAGAGGACCGTGGCGCGGCTACTTCTAACGGGGTTGACGTTTTTGTAGAACCTGCTATTTTAGCTAGTGAGTTTTTTGACATTTTTATATAGGAGTACTAAATGCTGACCAATGCAGATCGAGCAAATAAAATTAGATTAGGATTTTCAACGGGATGTCTTTATAAGTCTGAACCGAGCATAATCCGACGCCTAGAGATTTTAAAAGATATTGGCTGTAAAACAGTTGAACTGGGCTTCGTAAAGCTGGCTGGTTTCTGGAATGAGATAGATGAGGTAATTTCAGAGCCGAAATGTTTGGACGGCTTTGATTATGTAAGTTTGCACGCGCCAGTTGCGCCATATACGCACATTCATGGTTCCCTTGATGATGCTACGAGGAAAATTTTCTGTAGGATTTTCAAACTAAACGATATTAGGAAGCTTGATCTAGTGGTTTTTCATCCGGACGCGATGTATGATTTTGCGGTTTTTAGAGGTTGGCCGTGGCCGAGAGGTTTGGTATGCGCCTTCGAAAATATGGACAACAGGAAGGGGTCATATAAAAACCTGAATGACATGGTAAAATTAGCCAGTACATTCAATAAGTTCAGGATGGTCTTAGATGTAAACCATGCCTTTTCCAATGATCCAACGATGAAGCTTGCGCTAGATTTTCATCAGTATTTTTATAACTTGATTATCCAGACGCATCTTAGCGGGTATAGAAACGGTCACGTGCCTCTGTTTGAAACCAAACAAACCGAAATCATAGAGGGCGTACGAAATATAGACGCGCCGATTATTGTTGAGAGCGTTATGCCTCGCGACCAATTGTTGCAAGAGAGAGATTATATTTTAGGGGTTTTTGGCGAAAACAATTAATAAAACCCAAACCGAGCATACTCGGTTTTTTTATTTTTGAGCTTTTTGTTATTATGAATTTACATGCGTAAAAAACGAATAATTTGGGGCATATTAATTATTGTTATTCTAGCGGTTGTTCTGTTTTTGTTTAAAGAAAATATTTTTTCTTTGTCGGGCAAGCTCGAAGATATCAAGAAGTCAGCTGATGTTACCCTCCAAGATATTAAAAAAGAGATAACTAATCCGCCACCATTGCGGGCAATCCGTGAATCACAGCAGTCATTATTAACGCAGGCCGGTACTATTAAGTGGACTAATATACAGCGTGCCAATAACGGTATTTTGCCGCCCCTCGCTGAAAACGCCCTACTTGATGATGCCGCAATTCGCAAGGTGCAGGATATGTTCAATCGGCAATACTTCGAGCACATCTCTCCTGATGGCAAAAATGTTGGTAATCTCGTTGAGGGCTATGGCTATGAGTATATTGCTGTGGGTGAAAACTTAGCTCTCGGTAACTACAAAGATGATCAAGAATTAGTACAAGCGTGGATGGATAGTCCGGGCCATCGGGCTAATATTTTGAATTCTAGATTCCGTGAAATTGGTGTGGCTGTTGGCAGGGGATTGTTTGAGGGCAAGCAAACCTGGCTTGCCGTTCAGGTCTTTGCTTTGCCGCTTGCCGTCTGTCCGCAAGCTGATGAGTTATTGAAATCGCAGATAAACTGGCTGGAATTACAAATCGCAGAATTAAAAGTTAAGGCCGATGCCCTACTTAATGAGATGGAGCAATATAAAAAAAGAAGTGGCAGGGAAGAATATAATCGCAAAGTCGAAGAGTACAATGTTTTGGTCAAGCAAATTAATGAGTTGGTTATCCAAATTAAGGGTCTGGTAATTAAATATAACGACCAAGTGCGTGTATTTAACGCTTGCATCGCCGAATCATGAGTCCCGTTAGAGATAGCTAGAATCACAGAAAGTACAGTTTGCCTTTTTGTTATGTTGGCTTGTTCTAACGGAACTACTTAAAATATACGGATGCGCTACGGGAAGCGCATCCTATCTCTAACGGGATGACTAATGAAATAAAAAAAGAAATCTATTATATACAAGGGATGCATTGCAAGTCCTGCGAACTTTTGATTGAAGAAAATGTTTTAAAAGTTACGGGCGTCAAAAAGGTGGAGGTTAATCATAGACGTGGAGTGGCGGAAGTATATTATTCGTCAGCGAGGCCGATGCAGAGTGAGATGGAAAAAGCTGTACGAGACGCCGGCTATGCTCTGGGGCGAGCCGATCAGAAAAAGCCGCTTATTTCTAGAAATCCGCTGGATTATATTGAATTATTTTTTGCCGCGGCGATACTCCTGCTTATCTTTATGTTGCTGAAGATATTCGGAGTTTTTGATCTGAATTACGCTTTTGGTTCATCGCCGGGATTACTGATTGTAGGACTTATCGGTCTGACGGCTGGTATTTCTACCTGCATGGCATTGGTCGGCGGTATCGTGCTGGCAATGTCAGCGCGTCATTCCGAGTCGCATCCCGAGGCCACTCCCGCCCAAAAATTTCGTCCCCACATCTTTTTTAACGTCGGAAGAATTATTTCCTACGCGCTTCTTGGCGGATTTGTGGGCCTTATCGGTTCGTCGTTCCGTATTTCTAACACTCTTTTGGGAATTCTCATCGCCGTTGTCGGAATCGTAATGTTTTTCTTGGGGCTTAAACTTATAGAGATTTTCCCCCGCGTGAGCGGTGGCCTTACTTTGCCCAAATGGTTTAGCCGTATATTCGGGATTAGTAGAGAAAAGAAAGAATATGGCCACAAGAACGCTTTTGTATCCGGAGCCTTGACTTTTTTCCTGCCTTGCGGATTTACCCAAGCGATGCAGTTATACGCCATGAGCACGGGAAGTTTTATAAGGGGCGGTCTTATCATGGGTATTTTCGCTCTGGGAACAATGCCCGG
>CAYHQI010000034.1:0-2321 GCA_964358785.1 uncultured Candidatus Saccharibacteria bacterium | reverse complement strand
TATTAAAAAAGATATTCCGGTAAAATGGCTTATCAATTCCACGAACCCATATACTTGTAGCAGTTATTTGGTGGTTCCCAGCCTCGGTATTTCAAAGGCATTACAAGAAGGAAACAATGTAATTGAGTTTACGCCCACAAAAACAGGCACAATTAAATTCACCTGCAGTATGGGCATGTATTCGGGGTATTTTAATGTTATAAATTAAACATAGGGCTTATGTCCTAAAACACATATGAATCCCGTACGAACTTACCTTTGCGGGGTTATCATATCTAACTAAAATCTTACCGATGGCCTGCCATGCTTCTTAACTTATATTATTAGCATGTAAGTCATGTAAGTTCGTACGGGATGAAAACAACAACATTTAATATCGGGGGGATGCATTGTGCGAGTTGTGTCGTACGCAATGAGCAAGCGCTCAAGAAGATTAAAGGGGTCAAAGAGGCTTCGGTGAATTACGGCACTAATAGTGCTACGGTTCAATATGATGAAACAGTAGCTTCGGAGAAAATGCTCCACGACGCGGTTATAAAGAATGGTTATAAAGTCCTTGCCGAATCATCAATGCATGAGCACAGAGAGCAAAGCCAGCACGAGTTATTTGTAGCTAAACAAAAAGCTTTTTGGGCCCTTATATTGGCCGCGCCAGCTTTGTTGCTGGCAATGTTTATGATTGATCTGCCCTTTTCTTTCGTCGGCTACAATGTAAGCGTTTGGCTTCAGGCGGTTTTAAGCTCGATTGTTATCTTATTTTTCGGCTGGGAATTCCACATTGGTATGCTCAAGCAATTGAGGCTCAAGACATCTAATATGGATACGCTCATATCCATCGGTACCTTGGCCGCACTGGTGTATAGTTTCTGGGCCCTCCTTCGCCAAGGCTTCGAAGGGCAAGCTATGCTTACTGGACAGAGCGATTTGTATTTCGAAACAGGCGCGATTATTACCGCTCTTATCTTGTTGGGCAGATATTTTGAAGCCAAAACCAGAGGCCAAGCCGGCGAAGCCATAGAAAAATTACTGCAACTTGGAGCCAAAACGGCGCGACTCATTGAAAACGGACAGGAACGAGAAATTCCAGTGGAAGAAGTAAAAGTTGGCAATATATTACTGGTTAAGCCCGGCGAGAAAATACCAGTGGACGGTAAAATTGTTTTCGGCGAGACAAGTATTGATGAATCAATGCTTACCGGGGAGAGTATTCCGGTAGATAAGCATTCAGGCGATGATGCATTCGGCGCTACCGTAAATATTCAGGGGGCCATTAAAATCGAAGCAACTAAGGTAGGCCAAGATACCGTGCTGGCTCAAATTATAAAAATGGTTGCTGAAGCGCAGACCAAAAAAGCGCCAATTCAGAAGCTAGCCGATACCATATCTGGTATTTTTGTGCCGATAGTTCTGGGAATTGCGGCCATTACGGCAATCGGGTGGTATCTAATTACCGGAGACCTTGCCCAAAGCATAATACCGGCAGTGGCTGTTCTTGTGATTGCTTGTCCCTGCGCTTTGGGTCTGGCCACACCAACGGCGATTATGGTGGGCACGGGACTAGGTGCAAAAAAAGGGATTTTGATTAAAAATGGCGAAGCCCTGGAGCGTGGCAGAAAAATTGATGTCGTAATATTTGATAAGACCGGCACATTGACCGAGGGAAAACCCAAAGTTACTGACATTGTGCCGTTAATATCCGATTTCTCGATTGAAAAAATTCTTACTTATGCCGGAAGTCTCGAAACATTATCCGAACATCCACTGGCACAGGCAGTGGTTAATGCCGCTAAAGAAAAGAGTATCACCCCAAAAGAAATTTACGATTTTGAAAATATTGCCGGCAAAGGTGTTAAGGGGACGATTGGCGGAGAATTAATGATGATCGGCAATCCTCGTTTGATAAAGGAGGCGGGAATATCACTAGACGAGCATCAAGAAAAAATAGGGAATTTAGAGGGGCAGGCTAAAACGGTGGTGGTGCTTGCTGTTAATGGGCGCCCCGTCGGTGTGATTGGTATTGCCGATACTCTTAAGGAAGATGCCCAAGAAGCGATAAGCAAGCTCAAAACTCTTGGCATCGAAACCGTTATGATCACAGGAGATAATCAAAAAATAGGCAATGCCATTGCCGGGCAGTTGAATATAGAGAAAGTATTTGCCGAAGTATTACCTCAAGATAAAGCAGAAAAAGTTAAACTGCTCCAGAAAGATGGGATGAAGGTGGCTTTTGTGGGGGATGGTATCAATGATGCCCCTGCCCTTGTGCAATCAGATCTTGGCATCGCAATAGGTACTGGCTCCGATATAGCCATTGAAGCCTG
>CAYHQI010000033.1:3520-7295 GCA_964358785.1 uncultured Candidatus Saccharibacteria bacterium | reverse complement strand
TGAGGCAATACCATCGAAGATTTGGGCGAATTGTTGGTTGGATGGTTTGTGCATTGTTCAGTTCACCATACTAATATTTTGACATTTTAGCAATATTAATGACCTGTGACATCATTAATATTTGTTCTGGTGATACATATTGCCAAATAGCGGTATTTTAGCTATTGTGCCAAGTATCTATGAAGCGTGTGAAGCAGACAAATAAAATTGCCCAGGGTAAAATTTTTATTGCCGGGGGGACCGGTTTTTTGGGTCGACACCTGGTGGCCCGACTAAAACAGGAGGGCGTTCCTTTTGCGTCTCATTCTTTGTCAAAAGGTATTGATTTCAGAGATATTAAACAGCTAGAAAAACTGTTTAACAAAGAGAGGCCGAGTATTGTGATCAATGCGGCGGCTTTTATCGGGGGTATCCAGTTTTGCTATCAAAAACCGGGCGAGATTTTTTTTAACAATATGTTGATGAGCCTTAATCTTATCGAATGTGCCCGAAGGGCTTCGGTGCCTTTGTTTATTAACCCGATTTCCAATTGCTCTTACCCTGATGTTTCGGATAGGTTGTTAAAGGAAGAAGAATGGTGGGATGGTCGCATCAACGAATCAGTTTTGAGTTATGGGATGGTAAGAAAGGCAAGTTGGGTAAATGCCTGGTCATATAACAGGCAATATGGTATTAAATTTATTAATTTGATACTTCCAAACATGTATGGCCCGGGTAATTATATTGATGAAGTTAGGTGTCATGCTTTAGGTGGACTTATTAAAAAAATTATTACCGCCAAAAAAAAACGATCCAAAGAAGTTGTTGTGTGGGGAAGCGGCAAACCCGTTCGAGAGTGGCTTTACGTGGAGGACGGTGTGGAGGCTATTATGAGATCTTTGGCCATCAAACCTGTTATTGAACCTATTAATATCGGTTCTGGAACCGGGATTTCAATAAAAGATTTGGCTTTATTGGTAAAAGATGCGGTAGGTTACAAAGGTAGGCTGGTGTTTGACAAAAAATATCCGGACGGTGCACCGCATAAAATAATGGATGTGGCTAGGTGTAAAGAAGTATTCGGTTGGTTGCCATCAACGGATTTAAAACACGGCATACAAAAAACAGTTGATTACTTCTCGGAAAAAATTTAATGTTTCTCCCACGCGCAGCGAAGCGAGCATGGTAGAGAAACATTAACCCCGTACCAATTTTGCTGGTAAAATCAGAGCTAATCAAAGGTCAAGAAAAAACCAGAGATTATGCTTGCGAAGCGCGAGGGCCGAATAGGCCCATCCCGTAATGGGCGCAGCGCTTCGCCGGTGAATTAAAGCAAAATTGGTGCGTGGGTAAAATCATTTTATGAAGCGACAAAAGAAAGCATTAATAAGTGGCGTAACCGGACAGGACGGCTCCTATCTAGCCGAGTTTTTGCTTGAAAAAGGATATAAGGTTTACGGCATTATACGTCGAAGCAGTGTATTTAACACGGCTCGGATCGACCATTTACACAACAGCCCCGATCAGTCTAATTTTTTTGGAGTTCACGGTGACCTGTCCGATAGTTCAAATCTTCGCCGAATTCTTGAAAAAATTAAACCCGACGAGGTTTATAATCTTGGCGCGCAGAGCCATGTGGCTGTAAGTTTTCAGATTCCGGAATACACAGCTAGTGTTACGGGCTTGGGGGCGCTGAGAATGCTCGAGGCACTTCATGAGTCAGGTATAAAGGCCAAATACTATCAAGCATCTTCGAGTGAAATGTTTGGCAAAGTATTGGAAATTCCACAAAAAGAGACTACTCCGTTTAATCCGCGCTCACCGTATGGCGCTTCCAAAGTTTTTGCTTTTTATATGACCAAAATTTATCGCGATGCCTATGGCCTTTTTGCATCAAACGGTATTTTGTTTAACCACGAATCTCCTAGGCGTGGCGAGACTTTTGTAACCAGAAAAATCACAATGGGTTTGTCGCGTGTTAAGCTTGGCTTGCAAAGCGTTTTAACTCTTGGAAATCTGGACGCTAAACGTGACTGGGGACACTCCAAGGACTATGTGGAAGCAATGTGGCGCATACTGCAGTACAAAAAACCAGACGATTTTTTGATTGCGACAGGTGAAACTCATACGGTCAGGGAATTTGTTGAAGAAGTCGGTAAAAATCTGGGTTATAAAATTGGCTGGAAGGGCAAGGGTTTAAACGAAGTCGGGGTTGATACTAAAACAGGCAAGGTTTTAGTTGGGGTGGATCCACAGTATTTCCGTCCGACTGAAGTGGATTTGCTTTTGGGTGATTCATCAAAGGCTAGAAAAGAACTTGGTTGGAAACCGAAACACACCTTTGCCAGTTTGGCAAAGGTAATGACTGAAGCCGACTTTGCCTACGTACAAGAAAAAGACCCAAATAGAAAGGTCAAGATTAGAAAGTTAACTGTTTAAATGTTTGGCAAAAAAAGACGCGTAAATAGATTGCGCGCTAGACAGTATTTTTAATATTTGTGGCTTCTAATTAATTATCTGTTGCTACCCCAAAGTAATATATTCGGTGTGGGGCTTCAATTACTTTTTGATTATGCTACATTGTCTAAAACATGCATAGTTGTATAATCTGTGAAAATAGTAAGCTTTATAGGGTTATTGAACTAGGACACCATCCGATCGCCGATACTTTTTTGAAGAAGGAGCGAGTTTTGGCGCCTCAAAAATTATATCCGCTTAACTGTTTGCTTTGCACTAAGTGTGGTCATCTCCAAAATGAATACATTGTCCCGCCAGAGGAAAGATATGTTGAAAATGACTACAGCTATACTGCATCCAATTCGGCAATTTCACGAGCCCATTGGCAGGAATATTGCGATACGGTGAGCGAAGAGATCGGCCTTGTGGCCGGTGATCATGTTATTGAGTTTGGTTCGAATGACGGTCTGCTCCTAAGTTATTTTTTGAAAAAGGAAGTAAATGCGACCGGTATTGAGCCGTCACCGAATATGGTTAAACTTGCTTCCAAGCTCGGAGTGCGCACGATAAATGGTTTACTTAGTAAAGAGACGCTCGCGACTGCGACAAAAATGCACGGCAAGCCCAAGTTGGTTTGTGGCAACAATGTTTTTAATCATATTTTTGATCTTAACAATGTCGTTGCGGCTGCGTCCCAAGCCTTGAGAAGTGACGGATATTTTGTTTTCGAATCGCCATATCTTGAAGATACTATCAAGAATTATCTTTTTGATATGATATACCACGAACATATTTCCTATTTTTCAATTAAGTCCGCAGACTTCTTGTTTAAAAAACACGGCCTCTACATTTCCAACGTTGAACGCAACAAATATCACGGCGGTTGCGTCAGGGTATATGCTAGTAAAAACAAAAAGGAGTATAATAAGAAATTAGTTGCTCAGTATGTTAAAAACGAAACCAAAGAGGGCTTATTTTCCCTAGAGACGTACAAAAAATTTATGGCAAAAATAGAGAAAGACAAATTCGACACCCTTAACTTAATATATGCGCTCAAAAAACAAAACAAAAAAATCGCGGCCATCGGCGCGGCCACTAAGGGCAATACACTCATGAACTATTACAAGTTAGACGGAAATACGTTAGAATTCGTTACAGATACGTCAGAACACAAAATAGGTAAATACACACCCGGCTCCTTATTGTCCATAGTCCACGATAACAAGTTGGCCTCGGAAAAAATTGATGTGGGCCTGATAGTTTCCTGGAACATCGGCAAATATCTTGCTGAAAAAATAAAAAAGATAAATAAAAAAATCCGGCTGATTGTGCCGGGTGA
>CAYHQI010000033.1:0-3420 GCA_964358785.1 uncultured Candidatus Saccharibacteria bacterium | reverse complement strand
TTGCTGAAAAAATAAAAAAGATAAATAAAAAAATCCGGCTGATTGTGCCGGGTGAAAAGAAACTATTATAAACATTTAAACAATTAAATAAACAATGCTGAAGGCTAAAATAAAAATTGCAACCAAAGACGCTCGCGGTGATATCGCTGATATTTTTTATAAAGAAAACATTAATCACGTGGCCGTCATCAATTCACGCAAAGGCGCATTGCGTGGGGATCATTATCACAAACAGACAACCCAAGCCATGTATATGTCGAAGGGCAGTTTGAAATATTATTATCAAGAGTATGATGCCAAGAAAAAGAAGTGGGGCAAAACCAAAAGTGTTGTAGTAAAAGAAGGTGAAATCGTAACAACTCGCCCCTACGAGATCCATGCGCTTGAGATTTTAGAAAACAATCAATTTATTGTTTTCTCGTGGGGCAAGCGCGGAGGAAAAGACTACGAAAGCGACACATTTAGGGTAAAACCATCAATAATGCCACAAAAAATATGGTCCCGTTAGAGGTCTCGCTCGCGACATAGTCGCGAGTCCTAATGACCTTGGCGAGGCTACCTCTAACGGGATGGCAAAAGTATCACTTATAATTCCTTCTCTTAATGAGGAGGGCGGTATCGGCAAAACCATCAAGGAAATACCTCGTGATTTTGTTGATCAAATAATCGTCGTTGACGGACACTCCACAGACAAGACAGTCGAGGAAGCCAGGATTGCTCTTGGTCCTAATGACAAGGTTATTATTCAAAAAAGAGAAGGTTTTGGTGGTGCCTTGTTTGACGGTCTTGATCTAGCACAAGGGGAAACGGTGATGATAATGGATGCCGACGGTTCTCATAACCCCAATGATATTCCTAGGATTCTTTCTAAAATGGGTTCCAATACTCTGGTTTTGGCGTCCCGTTATGCCAAGGGCGGTCGAAGCGACGATGACACTTTTGTTCGTAAACTAGGTAACTGGGTTTTTACCAAGCTGATTAATATTGTACATGGAGTTAAGGTTACCGATGCCCTGTATTTGTTTATCGCGATTTCACGTGATGATTTTAAGGGTCTTGATTTGAAAAACCATGGCTTTGGTGTCTGTATTGAATTTTTGGTAAGGGCCAAAAAAATAGGACTGCGTTTTGAGGAGGTCCCAGCCATTGAAAGAGCCCGCATGCATGGTGAATCAAAAGTAAATGCTTTTAGGGATGGGTTGAAGATGCTTAAGATGATACTCAAGAAATATTAAAAAACCCGCGTTTAGCGGGTCGAAAGCTCATCAATTATCTCCGGAGAAGACTCTAGGCCAAGCACCTTATGATAATAGGGACCAAGCGCTTTTTGTACGTCCTCTTCGACACGGTTTTCTTTGTTGGTTACTTCGGAAACCTCTTCTCCCAACATACGCAAAAACTCGATATAAAACTTGAGCCGCCTCTTATTTACAAGAGAGCGGGCTTTGTCAGAGGGAAGCATACCATACCACTCAAGAACTCTTATTAAATCATTATAGATAGTTTGCAGATTTTTTTCTGCCGTTGATTCTACCTGAAATGGTTTTTTATCGTTATAGGGTAATAACAAGCCTCCTCGATCGGCGGCGGAAGCAAGGATGCCCAGTGGTCCAATGCGGTCTAATTTGTCGGCGACACGCAAGGCGGTTAAAAGCGCTGAATCGGAGGGGTCATCGTCCTTTTTGCTATGCTGCATAACGGCGTCCAGGATCCGTTCCCTCTGGTGGATATTAAACGAGCTTGTTGCCAACAGGAGCAGGCAATAATTGCTAAGGCCGCCAGCTTTTTGAATGTCATGTTTAAGCGATGAAGCTCGGTCTAAATTATGAAGCCAAACCGCGGTCACAAACTCATCCATAGCGAAGTCAATATTGAGACGATCTCTGATTTGAGACCCTAACCTAACCATGCGTTGAACATGAGTATAATCATGACCACCAAAGATATTTGGCGGAGCGTAGTGGGGTTTTAGGTATAATTCTAAAGACCGCTGGAATTTCGACATGCTGTTCTACCTCTTTTTGTTAAAGTGCAAACCCAACGCTATTAAGGATAAATTAAATAACTTGTTCTGTCAAGCCCGTTATAGTGTTTTGCAAAAAACGAGGATTTTGGTATCGTTACCTAATATAGTTGGCAGTCGGTGTGCAAAAACTTTGCCAGATCTCCTTTTATGAAATTTATTCCCCAAATTGAACCGTGGATTGGCGAAAAAGAGCCCAAGCTTATGGGTAAATATTTGCGTTCCGGTGGATGGCTTGCAGAGTTTGCTCAAACCAAAGAATTTGAACAAAAATTCGCCGATACCATAGGAGTCAAATATGCAATCGCAACCAACAATGGCACGGTGGCATTGTCAGTGTGTTTAATGGCTCTTGGAATTGGCAGGGGAGATGAAGTTATTGTTCCCGACTACACAATGATCGCTACACCTAACGCTGTATTAATGACTGGCGCTAAACCTGTTTTTGCTGACATTGAATCCAGTTCGTTGTGTCTGGACGTCAATAAACTTCCTATTACAAAAAAAACCAAAGCAATTATGCATGTTTCTATAAATGGCAGGGGCGGAGATATTGTTAAGTTAAAGAAAATTTGTGATTCCAAAAAAATACATTTAATTGAAGATTCCTGCCAATCTTTTACCTCCAAACACCAAGGGCGGTTCTTGGGAACTTTTGGTGAGATGGGTTGTTTCTCTTTGACGTTTCATAAGATTATAACTACCGGTAATGGCGGCGTTATAGTTACAAATAGCAAGGATTTGTACACAAAGATCAAGAGTCTTAAGAATTTTGGAAGATTTGACGGGGGAGCTGATTATCATGAGACCGTGGGATATAATTTTAAATTTTCTGATTTGCAGGCCGTTATTGGATTGGCACAGATAAGTAATATCAACGAACGTATAAAAAGAAAAAGAGCATTATATAAATTTTATAAAGATAGACTGGCGGGGGTGGGTGGTGTAGAATTTATTAAGACAGATCTTACCGAGACGACGCCTTTGTTTGCCGATATTTTAGTTCCAATAAATTTGCGATCCAAGCTGATGGAATATTTGAAAAAAAATAATATTGGTTCTAGGGCGTTTTATCCGTCGATTAACTCTCAGCCGGCGTATAAGGGGTTTACGAAGGTTAAATTCCCAGTTTCTAAGGAGTTATCGCAGAGAGGTTTGTGGTTGCCTTCGTCGCTGACATTAAAAGAAAGTGATCTAGAATATATCTGTGATAAAATTAAAACATTTTTTCATGGTGTTTAATTATATAATTCTGTTCGTCTCTCTCGTATTTGCCGTTTCTGGCCAGATTTTGTTAAAAAAAGGTTCTTTGACTTTGGGTGAAATCGCTAAGTCGCCTCACGGCATAATTGATCTTGGCCTTTCAATGTTAAAGAATTTTAACATATTCGGATCGC
>CAYHQI010000032.1:0-7547 GCA_964358785.1 uncultured Candidatus Saccharibacteria bacterium | reverse complement strand
TATAACTCCTTTCAGCATTGCACCAGAGGATAATCTGACAAAGTTTAAAGATCTGTCTTTTAATTTCGGTCAATTTGACGATATCAAGTTCAAGTCATTGAAGATCTTCGGCGAGTCGCCGGTCCAACCTGGAGTTACTGGCCGAGTGGATATATTCGCCCCTTTCTAAGTTTATAAAGTTATAAAGTTTAAAGTTTATAAAGTGGGTGGCTAATTAACTTTATGAACTTTATGAACTTGATGAACTTTTAACTAGTGGCAGCCTACCAACTCCCGCAATTTTTAATAGAAGAACTTATTAGACAAGGGCTTTTGAGCCCTGAAGTTGTCAATGAGGTTAAGCAAGAGGCGGTTGCCAGCGAAAAAGATTTTGGCGAAGTCGTAGTTAAGCGAGGACTAATAAGCGACGTTGACCTTTTGAAAATAAAGTCGCAGATCTATCAACTGCCGATCGCGGAACTTTCCGGCATGGAGATAGACAGGGAGCTGACGAAGGAGACTCCGGAGAACATTATTGGTTTTTATAAAATTTTACCTTTTGCCAAGGACCAGTCTGCTTTGAAGGTTGGCATAATTAACCCCGAAAACATTGATGCCCTTGAAGCGATCAAGTTCATCGCTTCTGACCGCGGGCTGAATCTGGAGAAGTACCTGATAAGCTATAAGGATTTTGATAATATAAGCAGGGGTTTAAAAACGCTGACCACAGAAGTTGGCAAGGCGCTAGAGTCGCTTTCAGAGGAGGCTTCTCAAAAAGAACTTAAGATCACCGAGAAGATCGGAGGTCTTGAAGAAATAACCGCTGAAGCTCCGGTTACTCGTATCGTTGCCGTTATAGTCAAGCATGCAGTCGAGACGAGATCTTCCGATATACACATAGAGCCGTTTGAAGACAGGATTCGCCTGCGTTTTCGTATCGACGGTTCGTTGCAAACAGTTTTGTCTTTACCGACCACATTGCTATCGGCTATCGTTACAAGGATCAAAATCCTTTCTGATTTGAAAATTGACGAAGTCAGATTGGCCCAAGACGGCAGGTTTTCTACGAAGATAAACGACAGGCGTGTTGATTTCAGGGTTTCAACTTTTCCTACCAGAAACGGGGAGAAGGTCGTGCTTAGAATTCTTGACCCTCTAGTTGGCGATATTAAACTAACGGAGTTGGGCTTGGAGGGTAGATCATTGGACTTGGTCAGGGAAAGTATAGTCAAGCCGTATGGCCAGATATTGATAACCGGACCAACGGGTTCGGGCAAATCGACGACATTGGCGGCGATTTTGCGGGAGATCAATGCCGACGACATTAACATCGTAACTCTGGAAGACCCTATCGAGTACTATATTAATGGCGTTAACCAGTCGCAAACGCACGAAGAGATCGGCTATACCTTTGCTAGCGGTCTCCGCCATATTTTGCGTCAGGACCCGGATGTTATCATGGTCGGCGAGGTCAGAGATGGCGAAACTGCCAGCTTGGCCGTGCAGGCATCTTTAACTGGCCATGTCGTGCTCTCCACTCTTCACACCAACGATACCATCGGAGTAATACCGAGGCTTATCAATATGGGCGTAGAAAAATACTTGCTTGCCCCCACGCTTAACTTGGCGCTTGCCCAACGATTGGCTAGAAAATTGTGCCAAACCTGCAAGGTTAAGGCTAAGGCCAATACCGGCGAGGAGTTTATGATCAAAAAAGCCATAGATAGAATGCCGGCCAGCGCCAAGGAGAGTCTTCCCAAAAGCAATTTTGAAATTTATAAACCCGGAGAGTGCTGTAAAGAATGCGGCGGCAAGGCGTACAAGGGCAGAATCGGAGTATTTGAGACTTTAGCCATGACCGATGAATTAGAGAGGATAGTGTTGACTAACATTTCTGAAGAAGAGCTTCGCAAGGAGGCCCAGCGGCAGGGGATGATAACAATGTTCCAAGATGGTATAATTAAAGTGTTGAAAGGCCTCACGTCATTGGAGGAGTTGTTGACGGTGGCTCAAGAAGCGGAGGAGGAGTAGTTATCAAGTTCTTAAAGTTCATCAAGTTTTTAAAATAAAGTGATTTTTAACTTATCGCTATGAACGACAATACTCAATCTAAAATACAAGACCCGATAGCTAAGAATATTGAGTCGGCTAATATTGCCGGTCAATCTTTTGTTCCGTCCAAACTATCTGGCGCATTGGATTACAAAAAGCACGTCGATGGGCTCTTGATGATAACGGCTCAAAAGGGCGGCTCGGACCTCCATCTGTCTCCTGGCTATTATCCTACAATCAGAGTCGATAGTCGGTTGATCCCGCTGACCGATCACAAGATCTTGGACAAACAACTTTTAGATGGTTTAGTTTCGGCCTTATTAACCGACGGGCCTAAGGAGAAATTTTTAGCCGAAAAAGAACTAGACTTTGCTTATGAGTTAAGTAATAAGTTGCGCTTCAGGGTGAATGTGTATCAGACGCGCGGCAATTTTGCCGCCACGTTTCGTTTAATTCCGGAAGAAATTAAAACCATTGAAGAGCTAAGCCTGCCTTCTATAGTCAAAATTTTCAGCAAATTGTCTCAGGGTTTCGTCCTGATCGTAGGTCCAAATGGGCACGGCAAATCAACTACTATGGCGGCCTTGATTGATCTTATTAACCACGAACGAGCAGAGAAGATTGTTACCATTGAAGATCCGATTGAATATATTTTTACACCGGATAAGAGCATTATTGATCAAAGAGAGGTTTATTCCGACACCGTTTCTTTTAATAAGGCTTTGCGTTCGACATTCCGTGAGAATGTTAATGTGATAATGGTGGGAGAAATGCGCGATTATGACACCATCAGTACTGCGGTAACGGCGGCAGAAACCGGTCACTTAGTCTTCGCCTCGCTTCACACCAATAATGCCGCTCAGAGCGTGGAGCGTATTATTGATATCTTTCCGCCGGAACAACAGCGGCAGATCGTTTCTCAATTAGCCAACACTATTTCCGGAATTGTTTCCATGAGATTAATACCCAGAATTAAAGGAGGCTTAGTGCCGGCGGTGGAGGTAATGATAGCCAATACTGCCGTACGCAATTTAATAAGGGAAAATCGATTGCAACAGTTGAATCTGGCCATAGATACCGGTTCTGATTCGGGCATGATCTCTTTGAACCGTTCGTTGGCCGACCTGGTTAGGCGCGGTGAGATATCCGTCGAACAGTCTGAATTTTATTCATTGAATCCGAACGAGTTGAGAATGCTTCTTAGATAAGTTTATCAAGTTATCAAGTTTAAAGTTTATAAAGTAGGGAGCTAATTAACTTTATGAACTTTATGAACTTTATGAACTTTTAACTTATAGTGGAATTCCTATATCGTGCTAAAACCCAAACTGGGGAGTTGACCGAGGGCAAGATTGAGGCGCCGTCTGAAGATCAGGCGGTTAATGCTTTGCAACAAAAGGGTTTTTTAATCTTAAGCCTGGAAGAAGCCAGAAAGGATTTGTTTGCGCGGGATTTAACATCTGCTTTCAGCAAGCCTTCACAAAAGGATGTCGTGATGTTTACAAGGCAGATGGCTACCCTAGTTGAGGCGGATGTGCCTTTAGTTGAAGGTTTGCACGCGCTCGAGAGGCAGATTGAAAAAGAGTCGTTCCGCAAGGTGATACTATCCGTTACTGCCGCCATTGAAGGCGGGTCATCTCTTTCTGTCGCTTTAGCCGGACACGAGAGGGTGTTTAGCAAATTCTACATTAGTTTGGTTAGGGCTGGCGAGGTAGCCGGTAAATTGCAGACTACTCTGACTTATCTTGCCGATTACCTTGAGAGAAGCTCCTCGTTGAACTCCAAGATTCGTGGCGCCTTAGCCTATCCGGCTTTTGTTCTTTTTGCTCTGGTTGTCGTAACTATTATTATGATGACGACTGTTTTACCCCAACTGCTCTCGATCATTAAAGATGCCGGCGTGCAGGACATACCAGCAACCACCAAGATACTTATAGCCACGACCAATTTTGTTAATAGATATATTGTTTTGATATTGGTCTTGGTAGTCGGTGGTGTTATCCAGTTATTTTATTATGTTAAGACTCCCAAGGGCCGTCGTTGGCTTGATAGTTTTAAAATAAACGTGCCGCAGTTCGGCAAGATAGTGAGAAATTTATATCTTGCGAGAATCGCCGAGACCCTCGCGACGCTTATTAAATCGGGAGTGCCAATTCTTGAAGGTATCAATATAACCTCCGATGTAGTCGGCAACGTAATTTACAAGGAAATCCTGCTTCAAGCCAGAGAAAATGTGCAGGGGGGCGGGACGATCTCGGAGGTATTTGAGAAGTATCGGGAGTTTCCGTCATTGGTTACCTCTATGCTGGCGATAGGGGAGAAGACCGGTCGAACTGATTTTATGCTTGAAAACATATTTAATTTTTATAAAACCGAATCCGAAAATGACATACAAAACATATCCCAGTTGATTGAGCCAGTTTTGATATTATTGTTGGGTCTCGGCGTGGGTGTTCTTGTGGCCGCGGTACTATTGCCGATATACAGCTTGGTTGGTGCTGGCTAAGTGTAGACTGCTTCGCAGTCCGAAGCCTTGCGCGAAGGAGGCAGCGAAGGACTGTGCATAACTTTGTTTGTTTTAAATCGCATTAAAAACTATAATTTTATCAGTAATTAATCAGCTTATAGCATATACGGCTAGCGTCTAGTGGTTCACTGGTCGCTAAACGTCCCGATTCGCAATGCGAATCGTGGATCCTCGATTTTACAAAGTAAAATCGGGACTAAACGCTAAACGCTAACTAAAAAGTGTCGAATCTATTAGGACTTCTCGGTTTTCGTGCCACTCCGCCGATTGGCATTGGTGGCAGATCGAAGGGTTTTACCTTGGTCGAGTTGTTGGTCGTTATTGCCATTATTTCAATTTTGGCAACCTTACTTTTGTTACAGCTGGGTCTTGCTAGAGCAAAGGCCAGAGACGCTAAGCGTATTGCCGATGTCAACCAGGTGCGTTCCGCACTCGAACTCTATTTTGATGATAACGGTTCTTATCAGGCCACTAACGTGATGACTGGTTTGAAGCCAACCTATTTGATTAATATTCCCAAAGATCCGATAGCGGCAGGTTGCACTGATACATACGCCGGTACGGTTTCAACTATTTTTAATTGTTATGGTTATGCCTGGAATCCAGCAGCTTCTCCAAGAAGTTTTCAGGTTTGGGCAGAATTAGAGCAGAAAAACACTAATGCTCTAAATAACGATACCGACATTACTTCGACTGGTTGGTCTGGTGCTGCGATAGTAGGAACTACCGAAGGGTGTACGAACACTGCAGCTAGTGATTGTATCTACGATTCCGGTCAGCCATAGCGCGTAGCGCTAGTTGTAAGTTCATAAAGTTAAAAGTTTATAAAGTAATTTTGGTTTTCTGCTTGATAAACTTTATGAACTTGATGAACTTTATAAACTTCATTGTTGTTCATTTATATTTTCCTGCTAGGTCTAATTGTCGGGAGCTTTGTTAATGTCGTCATTTATAGGCTTCCGCGCAGGCAGTCGGTAGTTGATGGTCGTTCAAAATGTCCTAACTGCGGCAAAAAATTAGCTTGGTATGATTTAATACCGATTGCCAGTTTCCTAATCCTTAAAAAGCGATGTCGCAATTGCAAGGTTCCAATCTCCTGGACGTATCCGTTGGTAGAGTTGTATTCCGGTTTGATTTTTCTGGCTTCTTATCAGCTTTTTTCGTCCGGCGGAGCAGTTAATTGGTTTTTCGCAGTTTTTATTTTGGAATTATTTTTGATTCTTGGGCTGATAGATTTGAGGCATTTGATATTGCCAGATTCCTTACTGATAGTTTTATTGGCTGGAAGTTTTGGCGTATTAGCCATTTCAAAGTTATTTGATGTCCGTAGTGGTTGGCTAATGTCTGTCTCGGGTGGCTTTGTCGGCGCTGCTTTTCTATTTACCGTTCTTTTCGTAATTTGGTTGCTATCAAAGGGCAGATGGCTTGGTTTCGGCGATGTTAAGTTGGTTGGTGTTATTGGTTTCATTTTTGGTTTTTGGGGCGGATTGGCGATATTATATGTTGCGGTAGTTTTTGGCGCCTTGCTTGGTTTATTTCTTCTGTTGACGCGTCGGGCCAGTCTCAAAACGAAATTGCCCCTCGGAACGTTCATCTGCCTAAGCGCCACATTTTATATGCTCGGTGGCGATATTCTTTTAAGTAGATTGGGCTATATTTTTTACACAATTCCAGTTATTCTCAAATGAAATCTGATTTAATTCTAAAAAATTATTGGTGGTGGGTAGTTCTGCTTGTTATTAGTGGGACGTTGGTGTTTTTTTTCAAATTTGATTTACCTGCCAGCCAAACAGGCCAGTCTTCTCTAGTGCTGGATTTTGGTGGAAACACTAGCAGGAAATTCCAGGGTCAGGTTGTGCCCAATATGACCATTCTTGAGGCGCTAAATTCTGCTTCGGTGAGCGGTAATTTTGATTTCAGATACTCGATAGATAAAAACGGCGTTTTGCAAATAGCAAAAATAGATGACGCCATCAACTTGGTTGGCCTGCCTGCGCAGGCGGGTGGCTCAACTTGGCATTTTTACTTAAACGGCCAGTCAATTAATACCGGCGAAATAAATAATATAAAAATCAAAGAAGGCGATTCGATAGAGGCCAAGTACTAATAAAAAAGTTGGTAGTGGGTAGTTGGTAGTGTGTAGACCTGAATAATCAACTATCCGCTCCCATTAACATTAAAAAACTACTCACTACTCACTACTGACTACTCACTAACAGGGGTTTTAGTATAATCGAACTCTTAGTAGTTACCGCTATTATTGCCACTTTTTCGGTGGTTTTAGTTTTAAATTTCAGGTCTTCTCCCAAAAACCAAGTGGCCCGCAGCCAAACGGCAGCGGCAGTCGTATCCGATATCAGGCGCATCCAATCTATGGCTTCGGCCGGCAGTCGCTTTCAGGGCAATGTCGTCTGCGGTTACGGTATTCATTACGTAAGCAGTGCGTCCTATATCTTATACGCCGGAGTTTTGGATGGCGGAGCAACAAGGTGCCAGGATACCAATCACAATTATCAGGCTGGAATTGACTTGGTGGTTGAAACCAAAAACATCATCAACTCTAATATGGAGATGAGGTCGTCTTTCTCTGACGTTATTTTCGAGCCGCCGGATCCCAAGACCTATATCAATAACAGCGCCCTCCTGACCGGTCCATCGGCCACCATTACTATTCAGTTGAAGGCTCAGGCAAGCTGTGCCGGGACATCCTGCACTCTAATTACGATCTTCCCCTCGGGGCAGATTGATACGGCTAACTGAGAATTATAAATTATAAGTTTTAAATTATAAAATTGAAAATCAACTTAAATTATAAAATTGAAAATTTAAAATTGTTTAGAGCCAATACCGGGTTCACTTTAGTTGAAGTTCTAATAGCCGTCTTTATTTTTAGCATTGCTTTTACGGCCACGTCTTTTGTCGTAACCACCAATCTGCGCAGCGCTTCTGCCATCAGAGACAATTTCATTGCAAGTGGTCTGGCGCAAGA
>CAYHQI010000031.1:0-8126 GCA_964358785.1 uncultured Candidatus Saccharibacteria bacterium | reverse complement strand
GATACCTGGACACCGGAAAAGCAAATGGCAAAAAGGATATTTTATTTAACGGAAGCACAATTTAAAAAAGGTGCGTATGATAGGCGGGGGGTTGTGATACCGCTTGAGAAATGACACTCACCTATCTAATTTTTCTTCCGGTATCTGCCTTATTACAAATTGCGGTCGTTAGCTAAATTGTCGGACACAGGTTGGTTCCCCGTTTGCCGCTTGAAAACTTCGCCTATCGGCTTGTTTTCTACGCGTTTTCCGACCAACCTTTGCGTTACCCGACAATTCTTAACGCTAACTCCCTTATTTGTATAATCGGCATATAATGTCAGAAAAATTAGATAGGCTTCGCTACAACTTGGGTTTTTACAAACGAAAAAGCCCGCACAGTCGAGCAGCAACTGTGCGTGCTCTTCCGTGACGGGCATTAGATAGACACAAACTCGTCAAACATGTAGGCGCCGATGGTACCATCGGCATGCCTGACCCACCACACATCACCGCCATGCCCAGGGACATATCCTCCAATCTCGCCCTCCTTGTTCGGCTGACGAGCATCGAGGTGTTTCTGGACAACGAACATGCCTGTGGTCTCGCCAAGCCGCCCGTTGGTTTTGACCCGCAATCCAACCTGCATTTTTTCTAGTTCCATGATGTTACTCTACTCCTTATTGCTAATTGTACCATAAATAACTATGCAAAGTCAAGAAGGGTCAAAATTAGGTATAAAAACAAGCGTTTTTGCGGTTGCTATTATCACGGCCGCGGTGGTGCTAGCGGTTACGAGCGTCTGGAACGACTCGATAATCGTTGACGAGGTACCGCATATCGGGGCGGGATATTCGTATTTGGTTAAGCAAGATATGCGGCTTAATCCAGAACATCCGCCCTTAGCCAAGGATCTGGCGGCCATTCCCCTTCTGTTTGTTAATCTCAAACAGGATGTTTTTAATAGCGAGTTCTGGCAAACTGATATCAACGGCCAGTGGAACTTTGGCCGACGATTGATCTATAATTCCGGCTCGCCTCGCTTAAGCTCCGGCGAAGCGGGCAATGATGCCGACCTCATCAAGCATTTGGTAAAGCTGCCAATGCTTTTGTTTTTCATATTGTCAGCGATTTTAATTTTCAAATGGGCGCGTAAATTATACGGCGATACTGGCGCCATAACGGCTCTGATACTTTTCTCATTTTCACCAACCGTGATTGCCCATTCCCGCTTTGTAACAACAGACATGCCAGCGCTTTTCGGAGTACTCTTGGCAACATATTATTTCATAAGCTACCAAAAAGAGCCGGATCATAAAAAGTTACTTATCGCCGCGCTAACTTTTGGCGTTGCCCTACTTCTTAAGTTTTCTACATTCTTACTTGTTCCCTATTTTATTATTTTTGCCATTACTTACGGCTTCGTAAAAAATCCACGACCAGCAGACCAAAATGCGCCATGGTTTTTCTCAAAAGTAAAAAATTCGACAAAGGCACTGGCCCAATCAATAGCTGTTTTTATCATCGGCTTCATCTTGATAGTCTGGCCGGTTTATTATTTTCACACCTACAATTATCCGATTGAGCGACAGCAGAGGGACACAACTCAATTATTATCAAGCTATGGCAACCGAACATTCGCCGATCCAGTGGTTTGGGCCTCTGGTAAACCGGTAATCCGCGCCGCCGCTCAATACGGCCTTGGCCTGCTCATGGTCAATCAGCGTGCCGTTGGCGGTAACACCACTTATTTTTTGGGTGAGGTCTCCCGCTTCGGCTGGCATAAGTATTTCCCGATAGTCTATTTCATCAAAGAACCGCTGGCTTGGTGGGGGCTCGTACTAATCACCCTGCTGGCGATTAGTACTCAAGTTAAAAGTCTAAAGTTAAAAGTTAAAAGTGCCGGTGATTGGATACGAAACCATTTTGACGAGTTCGCGATGCTACTCTGGTTACTTATATACTGGGGCGTAAGCATCAATAGCACGCTGAATATTGGGGTTAGGCATCTACTACCGACATTTCCATTTACAATAATTTTGGTTTCCGGACAGATTAGTAAGATAGGCCAAAGAGCAAAAGAGCAAGGCAAAAAGTTAATTATAATTTATAATTTATCAATTATAATTTTACTAGGCTGGTTTGTTTATGAAAATCTACGGGTATTTCCTTACTACTTAACATACTTCAATCAAACTGTCGGCGGCCCATCAGGTGGATATAAATATGTCGTTGATTCCAATGTTGATTGGGGGCAAGATTTGGTCAGGTTTAGCAATTGGGTCAAAGAAAATAATATCCCGAAAATTGAGTTTGATTATTTCGGCTGGGCTGATCCGTCATATTATCTAAAGGAACGCTACCTATGGCTCAACTCCAGCAAATATACAGATGCCAATGACTTTAGGGCACGCAATCAATCAAACGGCTGGCTGGCAATCTCGGCTACCTTTCTTCAGGGCTCACAAGGACCAGAGGATATGCCCAACAAGGTCAACTATCTTTGGCTTAACTCCTATCAACCGCTTACCGTCATCGGCAACTCGATTTTCGTCTACAGAATTAAATAACTACTCATACCATACATACATGTTAATTAAAAAGCCCTCTAGGGGCTTTTTAATTATAGTAAACAAACTAGGGACACATCAACTGATTCAATAAGGATGGCTTATTTGTAATAAATCCTATCCTGAATACGCAAATCAATATACTGAAGATTTGATCTTTGACTTGGTGTAATTTTTTCTTTTAAGAAGGTCGCCAGCGCGTTAGTCTGTTTTTCAATATCCGTAGAATTACTAAAAAGTATTTTCCAACCTTCGGAAGTTTTGGCATAAAATTCATCAAACGAATCGATCGGAATGACGAACTCCGATATATTAACATCGAACTTCACTAGCGACTCCTTAGCTTTTATGATATTTGAAAGCCAATCTTGTGCAACAACTTCATCGCCTAGTTTTAATTCTCTTGAGCGTTGATCGGTAATATTAAGTATCAAAAAACCGGTAGATGGCTGTGTTTCATTGAACGCTATGCCATTTTTATCAAAATAAAAACACTTACCCCGTCCAGGCAGATCTGCCTGCGCAGGCAGGCACCAAATTCCCACGGGCCCGCGCTCGTTGCCAGATATAATTAAAGAGTGCGGCAATTTTTTAGTGATCTTTATGGATTCCAGCTTAGGAAACTGCTCCACCAGTTGAGACGAAAGTTTGTCTGATGAAAAAAATAAAATGTTATTCCGTCTTTTAAATTTCCGAGTTCCGGTGTTAAGCCAGTCATCCACCGCGCTACTTATGTTTGCCCACGACCCGTCCGGCCCCTCAACTGTTACAGTTCGTATATCCAAAAGCCTTGCAAAAAAAAGGGCATAGACCAAACAAACTAAACTGATAATGACGGCAATACAAAACATGGCGAATTGTAAAATTACCTTCTTACGCTTTTTTGTTCTAAGTTTATCCTGATATCTTTGCATTTAAATATACACCCGCGACAACAAGGGATTAATACGCGAAACGACCTCATAGCTTATGGTATCGGCTTTTTTTGCCAATTCTTCGGCAGTTATACGCTCTTTATTTTGACCTCCTATCAAGACAACTTCATCCCAAATCTGTACATTTTTAACGTTAGAAATATCGGCAACTGATAGATTCATTGAGATGCGTCCTAAAATTTTACATCGTTGTCCACCTATAAGTACCTCGCTAGCAGATGAGAGATTACGAAAATAACCGTCATAGTAACCTACTGGCAAAATAGCAATTGTGCTGTCTTGTTTTACTTTTTCTGTAATACCATAACCTATAGGCGTGTTTTTTTTAATTTTTTTGATCTGCACAATACGGGTTTTCCAGGAAAGAGCCGGCTTTAAATCAAGATCGTCAAATTTTTGAGCAAACTCAATTGACGGCCAAAGTCCGTAAAGTGCAATACCAACACGAACCATATCAAATTGGGCCTCAGGCATGGTAAGCAAACCCGTAGTTGCACTGGTATGGCGTATCGTCGGCTTTATGCCAGATTTTTCTAAAATTTCAAGAGCTTTTTTGAAATTTGCTAATTGCAAATTTGGATAATTTCGGTCATGCAAATTATCCGCATTAGCAAAATGGGTAAAGACACCTTCAATTTTAGTGCCTTTTGGCAATTTTTTTATAAATTTAGGCAAATCTGCCAAGGTAACTCCCTGACGAGACATTCCCGTATCTATTTTTAGATGCAGTTTACAGTTTTCAGTTTACAGTTTACAGTTTTTTGAGATCCATTTGGGAATTTCTGAATCGTAAATCGTAAATCGTAAATCGTAAATCGCTGACTTTTTAATTCTCTCGGCTGAAGTATAGCCCATCACCAAAATCGGCGCTTTAATACCGACCTCTCTCAATAAAATCGCCTCATCCAAACTGTCTACGCCCAACCAGCTTGCCCCGTGGTCGCCGTTAGGCGACTTTACGAGGTCGGCACCAAACCCACAGAAAATCTTGGCGGTTTCAACGAGACCGTGGCCGTAGGCGTTGGATTTGACGACGGCCATGAGCTGAGTGCCCGACTTGAGTAAACCGCGCACAATTTTAGCGTTGTTTAACAACGCCTTTTTATCCACCTCCACCCAGGTTTTGTAGTTGTGGCTTGACATAAAAATAAATAAGGAGCACTATGATCTCAGAATCCAATTTATTCAAAAGGGACCTTAAAAATGGACATTTTCAATGTTGCTACCTTCCCTCCTTTAGTGTGGTGGTCTGGATTTATAATTAACTTCTTTGTTTTTTCTCTGCATCTTCTCTCCATAATCAAAGGCGAAGATCGTACGCTTGGAGATTGCTTAGGAATGCTCATTTGGGCGGGAGTGTTTGCGGCAATGTGGCCAATTATAGATGGAATCTTACTTTTGATGTTCGGTACAATATTAGCTTGCGGGTTATCGTATATTATTTATCTACCCATTTCGATGGTGGTGGCACCAATACTAAACCACAAAATATGATATGGGGGTATAGCCAACCTAGCGCAAGCTAGGTTTTATTATTCATCAAAACAGAAAAACAAGCCATATCTAATTTTTCTGACATTATTTGCCGATTATATAAATAAAGGAGCTGGCGTTAAGAATTGTCGGGTAACACTAAGACTAGTCGGAAAACGCGCAGAAAACGAAGCTTTAGCTGAAGTTTTCAAGCGGCAAACGGAGAACTGGTCTGTGTCCGACAATTTAGCCAGCGACCGCAATTTATAATGAGGCGAATACCAGAAGAAAAATTAGATACGGCGAGTAATTTCCTTTATTCCACCCATCCATTTTTTCAATGCCCTTGGGACCAACACGGTCCCTTTTTTTGTTTGATAGTTTTCCACGATATTAGCAAGTATGCGGGGAGTGGCAAGGGCAGTATTATTTAGCGAGTGGGCAAACTGCAACTTGCCGCTGGCATCACGGTATTTGATATTGAGTCGACGGGTTTGAAAGTCGTGGAAGTAAGAAGCAGAGTGGGTTTCGCGATACCGCTCCTGCGACGGCATCCAAGTTTCGATGTCATACTTCTTGACCTGACCCAAGCCAAGATCGCCGGCGCAATTGACCACCACGCGATAAGGCAATTTGAGCGCCTGAACTATTTCTTCCGAATTACGAGTTATCTCTTCGTGCCATTTTACTGATTCTTCATGGTCGGCCTTGCATATTATCACCTGCTCCAGCTTATAAAATTCGTGCACGCGTAGTATGCCTCTGGTGTCCTTGCCGTAAGAACCGGCCTCGGAACGGTAGCAAGGCGAGAATGCAATATACTTCTTGGGCAAATCTTTTTCCTGTAAAACTTCGTCGGCATGGTAGCCCATAACAGAAACTTCGGAAGTTCCAATCAAATACTCATCATTACCAAGTTTATAAATCTCGTCTTTGCCCTGTGGCAACCAACCGGTTCCCAAAAAACTGGCTTCTCTGGCAATTGCCGGCGCTATCATCGGCTTAAATCCCATTTTGACGAACTTAGCCAAAACAAAACTCCAGAGAGCATTGGTCATCAAAACCGCCTCGTTTTTTAGAAAATAACCCCGGAATCCAGACACTTTGGCTCCTCGCCCAAGATCAAGCAAGTCGAGATCTTCCATCAGAGCAATGTGATCTTTGACCGTAAAATTAAATTTAGGAATCTTGCCCCACGACCTTATCTCAACATTTTCAGCATCCGTTTTGCCATCAGGCACTGATGAGTCAGGCACTTGCGGCGCTTGCAACATTAGCTCATCAAATTCTTTTTGCACATGGCCGATCTCTTCTTCGATAATTTTGATTTCCTCTTTGAGTTTCTTGAGTGTTTCCAGCTCTGTCGGTGCCTTTGGCCCTCCGCGGGAACCGACATTTTGCTTAGCACGCTTAGCCTCAAGCTCCTGCAAGACATGTCTGCGCCTCTCGTCCACGACCAACAACTGATCCACATCAAACTTAACCCCCTTCTTGCGAACGGCATCTTTGATCAGCTCCGGATTGTCACGGATAAATTTAATATCTAACATATCAATCCGAACGTGGTTTCATTAGCGGAAACAAAATCACTTCCCTGATAGAATGCGAATCGGTAAGCAAAACAACGAGCCTATCCAAACCGATACCGACGCCAGCCGCCGGCGGCATACCGTATTCAAGGGCTTCGATGTAGTCTTCGTCCAATCTTTGCGCTTCTTCATTGCCCTTTTTTGCAAACTTTTCCTGGACTTCAAATCGTTGTCGCTGGTCAACTGGGTCGTTAAGTTCTGAGAAACCGTTGGTTAGCTCCATGCCTCCGGCAATCAACTGGAAACGAGCCACGTGCTTATCATTATTTTCGAGCTTCTTAGCCAACGGCGATATCTCGAGTGGATGATTTATAATAAACGTCGGCTCAACAATATTAGGCCGAGCAACTTTTTTGTAAATTTCATCCCCTAAATTGCCCTTAGTCATGCTTTTTTCTATTTTGATATCCAACTCTTTGGCCTTATCTTTGAGCTCATCTTCGCTTGCATCATCGTAATCAATATCGGAATACTTCTTGAATAAATCGTTAAATGTAACGCGTGGATATGGACCTTTGAAATTAATCTCCTTACCTTGGCTACTAATCTTGGTTGTGCCGAACTTTTTTTCAACTATATGCTCGAGCATATTCTCGACGAATTCCATCATCTTTTCATAATCCCAATAGGCGGCATAGAACTCGAGCATGGTGAACTCCGGGTTGTGCTCACGATCCATGCCCTCATTACGGAAGTTGCGGCCGATTTCAAAAACCCTTTCAAATCCACCGACAAGCAATCGTTTAAGGTAAAGTTCCGGAGCGATTCTTAAATAGAGATCAATGTCTAGAGTGTTGATATGTGTCTTAAACGGCCTTGCGTTCGCACCACCATATAATGGCTGGAGTATGGGAGTCTCTACTTCCATAAAACCACCCGCAATTAGATACTGCCTGATGTGTTCGATAATTTTACTTCGGGCTTCGAACACGGCTTTGGTTTCCGGATTTCCGCCTGAGGCGGATCCGCCTTTGGCGGAAAAAATTAAATCCAGATACCGCTTACGGTAACGCTCCTCGACATCCTTTAAGCCGTGCCACTTTTCCGGTAAAGGCAATAAGGATTTAGTGAGTAGTGAGTAGCCAGTAGCAAGTAGTGTTTTTTCATTTCTTTTAGTTGTAAATAAGACACCCCGCGCCTCAATAAAATCGCCAATATCAACGGTTTCTAGAAAAAACTCAAAACTTTTCTCACCGATATCGTCTTTTTTGAAAAGTAGCTGGATTTTTCCAGAACCACCGTTTATATCCAAAAAAGCCAGCCCGCCTTGTTCGCGTTTAGCCATAACACGACCGGCCAAAATAACCTCGACTTCTTTTGCGGCTAGTTCGTCAAAGTCCGATAAAACTTCATTAATAGTGTGCGTACGCGAAGACCGAGCCGGATAAGGATCAATGCCAGCCTTTTGTAATTTATCTAATTTTTCCAACCGCGCCTTGCGGATATCGGATAGAGACATACTATGAATATAATACCAAAATAGGTGCAAAACAAAAAGCCCTGACGGGCTTTGGAACCTACATCTTTTGCTTTTTGATTTCGCCGACTACTTTTGGCACGACTCGCACTGCCATAAAGTG
>CAYHQI010000030.1:4246-8275 GCA_964358785.1 uncultured Candidatus Saccharibacteria bacterium | reverse complement strand
AGCGAGGCGAGACAAAAAGTGCAGTGACGTTACGCCACGCTGGGGTCGTAAAACGGAACGTCTCGAGAAATGATGAGGGGCGAGCTAAATTCTTAGCTAAAATCCCAATGATTCGCCTTCGGGCTTGATACGATAAGCGATAGCTTCGGCGATGTGGTTGGCTTGGATGGTTTCGTGGTGCTCTAAGTCGGCGATAGTGCGGGCGATCTTGAGTATTTTGTGATAACCACGGCCGGAGAGATTGTGCGATACAACGGCGTTTTTGACTAGTTCTTCGGCTTCTGGGCCAAGCTGGCAATACTTTTTAATTTCTTTGGGCCCCATTTCGCTATTGGTATGCAGGCGCGTACCAGCAAATCTCCGTATCTGAATTTCCCTAGTTTTAGCCACAATTTCACGTATTTCAGCACTTTTTGGGCCGGTTGACTCACCACTCATCTTACTATAGGTTTCTCGCGGAACATTTATCTGTATATCAATCCTATCCAACATCGGGCCGGAGATCTTGCGTTGGTATTTATAAATCACCGCCGCCGTGCAGATGCAGGACTTAATATTATCGCCATAATTGCCGCAAGGGCACGGATTCATGGCGGCTACAAGCATAAAACGAGCTGGGAATTTAACCGAACTCGAAGCTCTAGCTACTACGACATGGCCACCCTCCATAGGCTGTCGCAAGGCTTCAATAACATTGCGAGGAAATTCAGGCAATTCATCAAGAAATAATACGCCTCGGTGGGCGAGTGATATTTCGCCGGGTTTAGGCCAGGTTCCACCGCCAACAACCGCTACGGCAGAGGTGGTATGATGTGGATTACGGAATGGCCTTGCGGTAATTATTGGTTGGTCCTTGATAAGGCCGCAAATACTGTATATTTTGGTGACTTCCAACGCCTCATTCCTGCTCATACGTGGCAGAATGCCTGAAAGCCCTTGAGCAAGTAAACTTTTGCCGGAACCGGGCGGGCCATGCATCAGCATATTATGATTGCCACTGGCGGCAATCAGGAGGGCTCTCTTGGCATTTTCCTGACCCTTCACGTGGTAGAGGTCAAAATCATCCAAGTCGTCGCTCTTGGTGGCATTTAAGGCGTAATAATCATAATCCACATGTTCTATCGGTTCTATAATTATTTTGTCATCAAGATATTTTACAAGTTGCGCCAAATTATCAATGCCGATAATTTTGAGACCACCGACTACTGAAGCCTCAATAGTGTTATCGGCTGGCAAAATTAATTCGTCAAAGCCATTTTCTTGCGCCATCAACGCAATCGGCAGTACGCCGCTGACGCGCCGTAAAGAACCATCTAGAGATAGCTCCCCAAGAAAAAGCCTTTTCGGCTCGGTAGGTTTTATTTGCTTAGTCGCCAACAGATAGCCAAGCGCTATTGGCAGGTCATACGCCGGACCCTCTTTTTTTATATCTGCCGGGGCCAGATTAACTATTACACGGTTGTTTTTCTTTTTGGGCGCAATAAAACCGCTGTTTTTTATAGCGGATTCAATACGATCTTTGGATTCCTGAACTGATTTGTCTGGCAGACCGACGATATTGAGAGAATGTAGCCCGGGCGTAGAATCAACCTCAACGTCAATCGGAAAAGCGTCTAGTCCGATTACGGCAGCAGAAAAAACCTTGAAAGATGACATTAATATGATTAGATGTTCCTCCTGACATCTAATTTTCTAACCCTCCCAAGTATCAGACATACAAAAATATGAATTAAATTAAAATTGCTTTCTTTGTACAATCTACACAAAATCTGGCAACTGGCATAACTTTAAGACGCCTGACATCAATGGGGGACACGCACTTTTGACAAATACCATAAGCGCCTTCATCGATTTTCTTAATCGTATCCTTGATCTCACGCAAGCGTAACTCAAGGTTTTGTTCAACTGCCCGTTCCTCTTCATAATCAGTTACGCTACGAGCTTTTTCATCCAAAGTATCTGACTGGTCTGTTGCGTGAAAATGAGCTTTGCGATCTCCCTTAATAATCGGATTTTCGCTGGTAAATTCATTCAGCTGTTTTTCTACGGCCGCCGCTTCAGTTACCAATAATTCTCTTAGTTTTTTTAGTTCTTGTGGAGACATTAGAGTTTGATTAAAAAAGTATTATAGCATGGACTGGAAAAAAAATGCAAATAAAAAACGGGCATCGTGGCCCAAAACAAAGTTGCTTAAGAGCTGACGCCCGCTTTCCCAGACCAAAAGTCTAGGGTGGAAAATTTGCCAGTTGTCCCATGTCAGCGGAACCACCAGCTAAAATAAGAACTAACTTAATTATAACCGTGCCAATAATGATGACAATAGCAAACTGTGGATAAGTTGGCACGGTGTCGCGACACCCGTCAGGTAGACAGTAAACTAAGGCTTTCTTACAGTACTTGCGTGCCAACCGTGCCAAAGATGATGACAGGATGTCCACCCCGTTAGAGACAGTAATAGCAATATACAGCTGAAAACTAAATTGACAGGTCTACTTTATTAGTTAAACAGCCCTGATTTATAGACCCGCTAGGGCTGTCTCTAACGGGGTCCACAATCTTGCCAATGATGTCGGGCACGATATTACCAAACTATCTTATTTTATCTATTATCAAATAGATGTGGTCTCTGGAGCTGGTTACAACTAGATATTTACTGCCATCAACTGCCGTAACAACCGCATAATCTATGGTTTTGAGTGTGTCTGGAAAGTTCTTATATCTAACCGTAGCCCCCTGATAAGTATTGTCCAAGAAATTAACCGAGGCGGCTTGCTCTATATTCAGAGCAAATATTGTTTTAAGGTTAGCTGGCATATTGGCCTCCCAACGACTCAACGCCTCGCTAATGCCGGCTTCATTTTTTAGTTTAACGATGAATCCACGACCGTAGCTACCGTCGGTTTTTTGCACTAATGATAAGTAGAAGTTATCATTATCAACAAATGGAATAATTTCTTCGGGAATAGTTACCAGAGCACCGGACATGAAACTGCTAAATGAGTAGCCCAGATTGCTTTGAGGATCAACTATTTGGTATAAGCCAAGTTCTCCGCCGGCCAAAACATCTTCGTCTATGTTGATAAGCAAGTCATCGAATACATCTGCCGATTCTACATCAAGATTCACTCTGGAAAAAACACTGAAAGAACCTTCGATGCCGGTTGATGCCACGGGTATAGGCGTCGCCGTAGGCGTTGGCGTAAATACAACTTCTGGAGCCGTTGGCCGCAATACGAAGAAGAATATAGCCAATGCGACTATTACCAATAATCCCACGCCACCCCAGATTAACTTCCTGGAATTTAATCTGCCAAGAAGACTTGGTGCGGATGGCAAACCAATTGATGGTTTCGGACTCCCCGAACCAAGTGGCTGTAATCCTGATACTTTGGAAGGGGCTGACGGTGGCAGAAATGGCAACGAGGGTCCGCTTGCCAAAGGTTTAGATTTTTCAAGCTTGCCCAGTTCCATGTGCGATGGTGTCTGGAATGTTGGGGCGGGTTTAAGAATCGATGACTGAACACTGATCTTTTGATCTTTTTCGAACTGTTTTTCAATTTGAAAACCCGCTGGTGCTCCACCCTTTTTTAATGCTGCAATATCCTCTTGCATCGTTCGGATAGACGACTTGAAAACAGGCGACTGGCCAGGTGTTGGTGCAAGACCGGAAGTAGCCGGTGATGGTTTAGGTGATACCGATAGACTGGAGGATGGTGTCGTTGGAAGGACCGGTCGAGACGTTTCCGCAGGTCTAACCTGCGATATTCCTTGCGATGGTGGAATTTTAAGTTCTCCCATCGGTAAATTGGACGACAAAGACGGACTGCTTGGCGGTCTTTGGATATTGCTAGAAATAGGTTGACCCAAGGGCGGAATTTTTATTTGCGGACTTAACGGACTTACTGTGCCCTCCGTAGCTTTTAGCGAAGGAGAGGGAGCGCTCGGTGAAGAAGCGGGTCCACTTGGAGAAACGGGAAAAGGCGGGGGAGTTGTCGACCCGGAAACAAGTGGTTTTATTTCATCAGCCAT
>CAYHQI010000030.1:0-4146 GCA_964358785.1 uncultured Candidatus Saccharibacteria bacterium | reverse complement strand
AACTTTATTTGTCTCCCATAAGATAGCAGGTCGGCTAAGCCGACCTTTTTAATTTATAAAAATACAAAGAGGCGAACACTTTTTGTGAAAAATCCCGTAATCGGGTGAATTGAACAAAAAGGGTTCGCGTAGCCGGACAGCAGAGCGTAATTTTAAGATTGCAATTTTTGTGATGGGGGGGGGGCGAGCGCCTACCCCAGCCCTACTTTTGGTGATAAAAAGTAGGTTTTCCCAATAAAAATTTTGTGATACTAGTTAGGATTGTGCGGATGGAATTCCGCCGTTGGCGGAAACGGCTATTCGCCTATCCGCACCTTTATGGACGGCAAAAGTAGAGCGGGGTAAGCATTTGCAACCGTACTCGTTGCACTGCGTGCGGGCAAATGCTTATCTCATCGTCAGATTAATCCTCCCCATCTCGTCTATTTGTTTCACGCGCACATGGACTGACTGGCCCATTTTGAGAACATCTGATGGACGGCGGATATGCTCCTCACTGGAGATTTCCGAAACATGAACCATGCCCTCATGGCCGGGCATAAACTCAACAAAGGCGCCGAAATCCATAATTCTTGTTACCTTGCCGTCGAATTCGTCACCAACTTTCGCCTCGTAAGTTATCATTTCTATCCACTTGATAGCCTTCTCCATACCTTCGGGACTGTCCGATGTTATGAACACTGACCCGTCTTGCTCAATATCAATATCAACTCCAGTTTTTGCTATTATTTCGTTAATTACCTTGCCCTGCGGACCTATGACCATACGGATTTTTTCAGGATCAATTTTGATAGTTGTAACTCTTGGCGCATATTTCGACAACTCCGTGCGTGGCTCTTTGATTGCCTTGGCCATATGGTCAAGGATCTCTAATCTTGCCTTGCGAGCTTGCTCTAATGCTTTTTCAAGTATTTTTTCATCAATACCGTCACCTTTCACGTCCATTTGCATCGCAGTAATACCGTCGCACGTACCGGCAACTTTAAGATCCATATCACCGTGATGATCTTCCGGTCCTTGTATGTCTGTTAAAATTTTATATTTTTCCTCTTTTTCATCAAACATAAGACCCATGGCAATACCGGCGGCAGGCGCTTTGATTGGCACGCCGCCGTCCATCATAGCCAAAGATGAACCGCAAACGGAAGCCATTGAAGAAGAGCCATTTGAAGACAAAATTTCCGAGACTACCCTGATTGTGTATGGGAATTGATCCTTGCTTGGTATTAGAGGCTCGAGCGCGCGTTCGGCCAATGCACCATGGCCAATTTCGCGTCGGCCTGATCCACCCATACGGCCGGTTTCACCGACACAAAAAGGCGGAAAAACATAATGGTGCATAAATCGTTTCTTGGTCAGCTCTATCTCCATCGTTTCAATCCACTGTTCCATGCCGGGCGCAGCTAGGGTCAGACTCGATAATGCCTGGGTCGTACCGCGATTAAACAAGCCCGTACCATGAGAATGGGGAAGTATGCCAACTTCAGCAATAATCTCGCGTAGTTCGTCAATTTTGCGGCCATCAGGACGCTTTTCTTCATTGAGTATATTGCGATGCACCATCCTATCAATTTCTTTCTCAAAAATCTCGCTGGCTTCATCAAGCTTTTTCGTCAATTCCGGATGCTCGTTAAACTGTTCTTTGATATGGCCCATCAACTCCGCTTTTATTTGTCCGAGGCCTTCGTAAAATTCTGATTTGTTTTTGCCTGGGGCATAAAGGGCTTTTTCTAATTTAGTCTCGGAAAAATTCCTCACCACTAAGGCCAAAGATTCGTCACGAGTAAAGATTGCAAGCTCTTTTTTCTTGGGCGAGATGTCTTGAGCAATTTTTTTCTGTAATTTTATTAATTCGCCTAATTCTTTAAAACCCTTGGCTACCGCTTCGACAATATCCTTTTCTGGCACAATTTTGGCGCCGGTTTCAAGCATATTAATCTTGTTTTCAATGCCAGCAACAACTACATCGAAATCGCTTAGCAAGCGCTCCTGGTAGGTTGGGTTAAATATGAGTTTACCATCCACTCGCCCCACTCGGCAGGCGGCCACAGGCCCGTTAAAAGGAATATCCGAGATCATGAGAGCCAGAGAAGCGCCGAAAAGCGCCGGCATATCTGGATCGTTAACGCCATCGAATGTGAGGATTGTAGCCACAACCTGCACCTCGTTTCTTATGTTGTGATTGAATCTTGGGCGAAGCGCGCGGTCAATTAAGCGAGCGGCCAAAACGGCTTCTTCCGAAGGCCTGGTCTCGCGCTTGATCCATTTGGAACCCTTGATTTTGCCGGCGGCGTAATACTTTTCTTCATAGTCTAGCGTCAGCGGGAAGTAGTCCACGGGCTTAGTCCGCGCCGACATTGTGGCGGTAACTAACACGGTGGTTTCCCCATATTGGACACGACAAGAGCCGTTGGCTTGGCCGGCCAACTTGCCAATTTCGATGAGCAGAGGCTTGCCAGCAAACTCCTGTTCATACTTCTTAATCTCCATAACTAAAAAACAAATAAACGTAGTGGCGAGTAATTTGTTTTGCCCAGTTCTTAAAACTAGACAGAGCAGGATTCAGACCAAAACATTTGATTTTTTTCAAATACTTTGGCATGAGCCCTGTTTCCTTATTATTCCTCGCATCTTTGCTTATTTGTTAAATTACTTGTGAATAACATAACATAGTTAAATTAAAAAAGCCAAATTTTATTTCAGTTTAAAATTATTAATCATTTGATCCATAACCATTGCCGACTCTACAGAATTTCTTGCGTAACTAAAATCAAAAACGGTGTTACCCGCTTTCAATAGGACAATTTTGTAAATTATGTCGGAATTTTCAGGATCTTTAGCGGTCAGTCGAATACCACTAGTCCCATTAATATTTATGTTTTCCTTTTTAGAATATGCGAAATGCTTTAGATCAATGAAGCCGTCTAGTGTGGTTTTAGAATCGATTTTGTAAATTAATAAATAAACGGCTGCAAAATCAGAAGGAATCGTGCCAAGATCGTACTGGCCCAGATTTTGATAATTTGACCAAGTGGTATCGCCACCGATTAAATCATTATCCTCTAACGGCCCCCTTTGCGTAAAATCATTTTCGGAATAAGTTGTATCTGTGTACCAATTGTTGGGATATTTAAGCGTATATCTATAGCGATCATTGCTGTAAGTTTTCCAATTTGCGGTTTCATCTTTCGGAGTAGGTTTCGGTGTAGAAGTCTTTATTTGAGTAGTTGCTGGGGTTGGCATTGGTTGTTGAGTAATAGGGGTTGATTTATTCATTAAAACAAAATACCCAACCGCACCAGCGATAACGACGATTATGATTATTAGGGGGATAGTTGCGAAGCCTTTACTATTTTTCATCCCGTTAGAAGTTGCTGCTGTGCAGCCTTAAGCATACGCTGAAGACGTCTAGCAAGCCCTTCGTTAATCAACAGTTATTTTTTAAAACCCGCTAGGGCGACTTCTAACGGGATTCATATTTTTCAATTGCTAATAACCAAGCAATTAGATTAGTAAATTAAAAACTTTTTGGGATCAGATCCGAGATCAAAAAATACATCCACCGCCTCTTTGAGCTTGCTGGAAGTGCTTCGGCCAAAAGAGATAACTTCAACCTTGAGGCCTTGGGAGATACGCAGATACTCGACTAATGGCACGAAGTCGCCATCACCGGTAACAAGTACCGCTACATCAATTTTATCGGCTAAGATTACCGCATCCATCGCCATGCCGACATCCCAGTCGGCTTTTTTCATGCCGCCGGCAAATATCTGGAGGTCTTTTTCCTTGATTTCATAGCCGCCCTTTTCCAACGCCTCGAAAAAGGCCTTTTCTTCACCGCTTTCGGTACTAATTACATAAATAAAGGCTCGGATCAGACGCCGATTACCCACGGCCACTTCAAGGACCTTTTTAAAATTTAGTTTAGCTTTGTAGAGATTCTTGGCCGAATGATACATATTCTGGGCATCAACAAAAACACCCACCCTCTGGTGTTCAGAACTGATATCACGAGCTCTAGTCATTTTTTGTTTTCGCTCTGCCATATTACGGATTAAGCAAGTCCCTCATCACAAAAATTGAAATAAAGCTGGAGCCGCAGGCGATTTTTATCGTTCGCAAATTGTCCCGATTTGCTTCAGCAAA
>CAYHQI010000029.1:0-8487 GCA_964358785.1 uncultured Candidatus Saccharibacteria bacterium | reverse complement strand
AATGAGGTTTCGAGGTTAGAAGCGATCTTGACTGCCTTGTCAGCATCGCGCTCTTCGAAGGATTCGATTCTGTTCCCAACCTTATCGGCAAAGGCCTGGAAATTCTGTTCTAGACGAACGCGGACATCCACGTCCAGCTTCGACTCGGCGGCAAGCTTCTCCGCCTCCTTAAGTCTTCGGCCGGCAACTTTGGTTTCCCAGTTCGCCTTCGCCTCCGAAGTAACGACCGCGAATCCCCTGACTTGCTCGTTAATATGAATCTTGACGGGATACAAGGTATCACCGGGTAGAGCCTTCTCCGCCCCAAAGGTAACGCCGCCGCCAAGCAATAACGCTAATACAATAAATATAGGCATAGGTTTTAATGATGCTAATTTAAAATTATTTATTACATTCGACCACATGTGAAGACGTTGCGGCTGGGCATACATTACAGGGTGTCGCTTGATAAACAACAAAAGCCGCTCACGCATATGAATCTTTTCGCTGGCAGTCAATTCCCAATCAGAAGTATCTTTACCAAATTGTTTTAAATCGTGTTGCATTTTTTATCGTACTTAGTCGGTCTTATTTAAAATATCCCGCAATTTATTAATCCCCCGATGTATGCGAACCGCAATTGTATTTTCTGTTTCTTGAGTAATGCTCGCGATTTCTGATAACGCCAGATCGTCAACATATCTCATCACCAACACATCTCGATATGAAAGCGGCAGGGTGTCCAGCAATTTTACAATTTCCTGATGGGCAAGATTTTTAAAAATATTCTCATGCTCATCCGAACCGACATCGAACCCGCCATCCATAAGCGCATCGAGCGAATCTTCCTTTTTCTTGCGGTAGGCGTCAATTATTAAGTTATTAGCTACCCTATAAAGGAACGCCTTGGGGTTGGCCAAGTCTCCACCACGAATTAAATATTCCCAAGTCTTCTCGAATGCTGTTTGGGTTATGTCTCTAGCTTTCTCGCGATCAGATACCCTAAACCAGCAATGCTTAAACATTGGATCGACATACCGTTCGTACAGTTCCAAAAAATGCTTTTCTTTATCCAAGTCTTGCATAGTTGATGACGTATGAGCACTTAAAACATTACGCTCACCATCTACCGATTCTTCAGCACTGCCAAATCTCTAAGTACCTCTTGGGCGTGGCTTTCGGGCGTTACCTTCTCATAGATCATCGCAACCTTACCCTTGGGATCTATTAAAAATGAGCTTCTTAGCGTGCTCATGTATTCGCGGCCCATGCCTGCCCGCCGAAGCTTTAGCGAAGGAGGGAATTTCTTCTTAGCCCAGACACCGTATTTCTTAACGACCTTCTTTTCAGTATCAGCCAAAAGCGTAAACGGTAGCTGATACTTCTCTACGAATTTTTTATGGCTGGCTACAGAATCAATACTTATACCCAAAACTTCAGCATCTAACTTCCTGAAGTCAGGAAACAAGTCCCTAATAGAGCAGGCCTCCTTGGTACAGCCGGGCGTATCATCTTTCGGATAAAAATAAAGCAGGACCCATCGACCGCGAAAATCGGTCAAGGAATGCTTCTTGCCATTTTGGTCTGGCAACACAAAATTCGGAGCCATAATACCTTCTCTAATTTTAATTTTGCGTTCCATGATTTAAATTATTACATGCCTCAAAACTGATCACCATGCTATCTTATTATAGACATCTAATTTCATTTTAGGCTTAGGTTTAAGACTGGGGTCAAAACGATAACTTATAATAGCGCAATTCCGTACATCGTCATTTCGGCTAATTTCCAATAGTTGTTTCTCCGTCAGTTTTTCCAAAAGTTTCCGAAAACACAACATCACCGCCGAATGAGAAACAATTAAAATATTCTTCTTCGGATATTCCCTGACTAGCGTATTAAGAAACGACCAGATTCGCAAATTAACATCGGGGTATGATTCTCCACCAATCGGCCGATAATAATATTTCTTCTCTTTGAGTTTACGCGAGTATTCGTAGGGAAAAAGTATTTTTATTTCATCCTGGGTCAAACCATCGGAAATGCCGAATTCTTTTTCGCGTATTCTTTCCTCAATGATCAGGTTGGTTTTTGGCAAATTCTTTGCAATAAGTTTAGCCGTATTCAGCGCGCGCCTGAATGGTGATGCGAATACCGCATCGAAGTGATCGTATTTTTTAGCTAGAAATATTCCTGTTTTTTTGGCTTGAATTTTTCCTTTGGCTGAAAGCGGGATGTCCGCATTGCGTAAGCTCTTAATCTTGGAAGAGTAGGTCTTCAAAACCCCACGATTAATAAGTTCTCGCTCCTCGTTATAAATTGAGAGGCCGTGCCTAACTAAGACTAAATTATTGGGCCATTTTTGTTCTTTATTAACCGGCATGATTTAAATTATAACCTTAATAATCCTATATAATCATTATAACAAATATCTTATGGTTTTGATATTTTTATAATCCTAGTGGCTGTAATAACATTCTGTATCCCTTTTATCCATCCGGCAATTTGTCGAGCCAGCATAGAGCTTGCCTTGACCCTAGTTCTCAATAAGCCGAAATGAACCTTTTTAGTAACTTTTCTTTTATATCTTTTTTTAACTTTTTGGAAATAAACGTGAGAAAAATCTTCTTTGGAAAAACCAGTAATTTCTGCCCAATATCTCACTAAATCGCCTACATCATCTCTCCTATCTTCCCCTACAAAAATATCGAACCCAATTTCTTCATCTTCGATTCTGCCGATATCTTTAAGCCATTTTAAAAACAGCTTTACGAGATTGGGGTCGGAGCTGGTGAAGTGCACGCCCTTGCGAACATCGTTTTCGTTTCCATTCAAAAGCCTCTCTCTCCAATATAACATAATTCCCATCAACCATAATTCCCTATTGGAAATTTTTTTAATGGCTTTGGCCGAAGAATTTTTAATTTCTTCAATCGCTTGCGCGGTCTTGAAACTTTTTTTAGCCGAACCAGCCCTAGCCGCATCGAGTCGCTTCTTTTTTAACCTTTCGACTTGCGCTTCGGTCAAATTTAAATTTTTTAGCCAGTAAGAAAGCGTTGCCTTGGGAACAAAAGTTGATTTTTTTATTTCGGAATATGAAAATCCCTTCTTACGAAGATCGGTTGCGAGAGTTTTGGCATACTTTTCAGTTCTTTGGACTATGCTACTCATTTACTAGTAATATACTAACACAGTTCAATATAACGATTCAAATACCCTTATCCACAAACGTTTTTTAACGAGAAGGACTATCCTTGCTTAATTATTTATTCTTTTTTAATAGTGCCAGCTGAATTTGTTTATCTAAAAATTCAGAAAAGGTCAGACCGTATGCTTTTGCTGCTTTTGGCGATAAGCTCCCCTCGGTTAAACCGGGTATTGTATTAATTTCAAGAAAGTAGAATGCGTTTCTAGCGGTAAGAATAAAATCGGATCGGCTAAGTCCGTCACAGCCGATTATTTCGTGAACTTTTTTAGCTAAACCTTGTAGCTGGTTTGTCTGCCGTTTGCTAATGCGCGCCGGGCAAATCTCTTGAGTCTTGACAGAAGAATATTTCGAATCATAATCAAAGAATTCATTTGCCGGAAGAATTTCAATGGGAGGTAGGGCTAACAAAGGTGTCTGACCAGAGTTTCCCATAACGGCACAGGTTAGTTCTAGGCCCTTTATATACTCTTCAATCAGGATTGACGAATCTTCATTAAAGGCTCGCCGGAGAGCGGCTGGCACCTCTCCACTGCTACGAACAATTGAAATGCCGATGCTTGATCCGGATTCATTTGGCTTTACAACACAGGGGTATCCGATTTTTTGTGCAATTTCTTTTTTAATCCCTGCGAGCTGTTTTTTTAAAATAGCTCGTGAGTTTAGGGTGATGAGTTTTGGAGTTTTTATGCCGTATTTAGCCACTATTTCAAGTGTTTTTCTCTTATTCATGCCTAGAGCGCTAGCCAGAACACCCGAACCCGTATAAGAAATACCGGCTGTCTCCAGCAATGCTTGGATTTTGCCGTCCTCGCCAAACTTACCATGCATGGCTATGAAAGCAACATCGATATTGCTCTGTCGCTTGGGGTTAGAAACCAGTAGCCCTCTCTCATTCAGGCCGCTGGCAAGTTGTTTGTTGGAGCTACCTCTCAAAAGCCATCGCCCATTTTTTTTGATTTCAACCAAATGAGAATTATACTTTTTAGGTAGAGCCTTAAAAACCTGCTCACCGGTTTTTAGAGAAACATCACGCTCGTTTGATGGACCGCCACAAATTATAATTATATTTAATTTTTTTGGCATATAATTTTTTACTTGCTTATCTTAATATCATTCAAAATTTCTTTTACTTTGTCGAGGCTAGTTTCATCGTGGATAGAAATAGGTATAACCGCCTTGCCCATTTTCTTTAACGCCGATATCTTATCGTCCAAGTCGCTCTCCGAGACCATATCGCTTTTTGTTAAAAATATATATTCTGATTTTAGGGCCAGCTTCTCACTGTAATCACTAAGTTCTTTTCTGACAATAGCATAGTCGACCGTTGGGTTTTCTGATTCTGCCGAAATCAAATGAAAAAGAGTTTTCGTCCGTTCGATGTGTTGGAGAAATTTTATACCCAATCCCCTTCCAGCCGAAGCGCCTTCTATGAGCCCGGGGATATCGGCTAGTATTAACTCGTAGTACACGCCCAGATTCGGCTCGAGCGTAGTAAAGGGATAATTAGCAACCTTGCTTTTAGCATTAGTAAGTTCGTTAAGTAAACTGGATTTACCGGCATTCGGCAAACCAACAAGCCCAACGTCAGCGATGAGTTTCAGTTCAAGTCTAAGTGTAGCCGCCTCTCCCGCGACACCTTTCTGGAATTCCTTCGGACTTGTATTAATCGCGGACCTGAATTTAAAATTCCCCTTGCCACCTTTGCCACCGCGCGCGACTAGAATACTCTCGCCGATTTTAACAATTTCTCTAACCTCGCCTGCCTGCGCAGGCAGGCCCGTCTCGACATTCGTAATAACCGTTCCCACCGGAATTTTGAGTACGAGGTCTTCCCCATCTGTTCCATCTATGAATTGGCCACGGCCGTTACCTCCATTTTCCGTTTTTACCTCTTTTTTGTTTCTAAATTGAATAAGCGCGCTTAAATCAGAGACTCCTTCGCAATAAATATCTCCGCCCTTGCCGCCGTCTCCACCAACCGGTCCAAGGCTCATAAGATTACCATTAAAGGCGACTGCTCCGTCGCCTCCATCTCCGGCCTTAACCTTAATTGTAATATTGTCGATAAGCATAAGGATTGAAATGAGATCCAACTATCTGGAATGACGAGAACCGCGACGGAGATCTCCTCTACGAGGATACGGCCTGTGTTGAGACGGTTGAACTCTAGCGCCCATGGGAAAAGCTGGCCCGCCTGCCGGCGAGGCAGGCAAAGCTGGCGGCAAGGCGGGCAAATCAGGAAGTTTGGACACCGGTAAACTCTGACGTATAAGCCGCTCGATAGCACGAATCTCCCTAAACTCGCCGGGCATAGCAAAGGTAATAGCGTGACCACTGGCACCGGCACGAGCCGTACGGCCAATGCGATGCACATAATCATCCGAGTTCGACGGCAGATCGTAATTGACCACCAGCTCAATACCCGTAACATCTATACCGCGCGAAGCAATGTCCGTAGCTACCAACGTCCTATACTTACCGGACTTAAACCCAGCCAACGCCTCACGCCTTTGATTAAGTGAGCGGTTGGAGTGTATCTCTGCGCTGCTGATTCCAACAGCCTTCAGCTGGCGCATGACCTTCTTGGCGCCATGCTTGGTTCTGGTAAAGACCAAAACCGAACCCAAATAGCTCTCTAGTAATTTATTTAAAAGGGCAGCCTTTTGGGGATTGGAAACAACAAAAAGTTCCTGGGTCACGCGCTCAACAGTCGTACCCGTCGGTGCAATCTCTACTCGTATAGGCAGCTTCATGTGCCCGGCCGCCATCTTCATAATCTCCGGCGGCATAGTGGCCGAAAAAAGCATCGTCTGACGTTCTTTGGGCAGGAGGCGAAGTATCTGCTTTATTTGCGGAGCAAATCCCATATCCAACATGCGATCGGCCTCGTCCAAGACAACTATCTGAACATCATTCAAATGAATAGTTCTTTGCTGTAGATGGTCTATCAATCGCCCAGGAGTGGCAATAATTATGTGGGGATTATTAGAAATAGACCGTATCTGCTGACTCATGGAGGCGCCACCTATTAATACTGCCGTCCTTATCCTAATGCCGCGACCAATGCTAATAAGCGCTTCGTCCACCTGAAGAGCCAGCTCACGCGTTGGTAGAACTATTAAGCCCTGGCCCTTGATCTGGGTCAGACGCTGGAGCATAGGAATGCCAAAGGCCAGGGTTTTGCCGGTGCCAGTTTGAGCGATGCCGACGATATCTTTGCCTTGGATCGCCACAGGAATTGCCTGTGCTTGAATTGGTGTCGGAGACTTGAAGCCCGACTTTTCTAAAAAATCCAAAAGACTTGGAGCGATTCCAAGACCATAAAAACTGTCTGCTTTTTCATGTGTGTGCCGTTCGATATCTTGCATCCCGTTAGAAGTAGTAATAGCGGCATATAAGTTTTATTTACAGTCGCTGCACTAATCTTATTAAAAAATGACTTTGATTCGCAAACCCGCTAGGGCTACTTCTGACGGGATGCATTTATGAGAGGTCGGAACCCGAAGAAAGCCAATCCATCAGTCTTTTACGATGTCGAGTGATTGACCATGTATCGGCCTGCTTAAAAAGCATCGGGTGCGCGTCCTGAAATTTCCTTAAAGTCACGACCGAAGCGCGAGGGAAGCCCGTCGGAATATTTTTATTATAAGACTCTAAGAACATCGCAAGAGTAACCTGCGCTTCATTAAACTCTGCCTGTTCCTTGTCCTTCTTATTCCTCATGCTTTAATGGTACAACAAATCAATTAAAAAATCAATGCCTCGACCCGTTTTCCGTTGCGGATATTGATATTAGAAACTACGCCAAGCACATTCTTAAACAAGGATCGCTAAGCGAAAAACGAGAACTATTGTTATGCCTAAGAAGCAGGTTAATTATAGAAAATAAAAGATTACGACTGGAATAAGAAAACAAAAAATCACCTTGTCGGTGATTTTTTGTCTTGAATACTGCGCTCCCTCCTTCGCTAAAGCTTCGGCGGACAGGCAGCAGGTATGCCTGGACGGAATAGTACCATTGTGGGATACCTCGACTTTTATGCGTCTCGGTCACTCTCACAAGGCTGCTGGACACCTCGGTCTAGAATTTTTGAAATGCTAGACCCCGCAATATTTTTCGAGGTGTATTTCCAGAGCAGTTTTGACGGGTCTCGGTCAGGGTAATTGGGCGGTTTTCTCACCTAAACCCCTAAAACTCCCTTTGCCATAAGTTTTTTCAATAAGACGAGCAATCGGCAATAGCCGTCCGTTCAATGCGGCTTTTGCAAACAGAGTAAAAACATCTTCGGAAGATTGAAATTCACTCCTATTTCTTTCGTATAAGTCATTGACTAATTGGTTTAGCTTCTCCCTCTCATCGTGATATGAATAAGTCCGAAGAATAACTTCGTGGCCATTTCTCGCCTCTCTATGCTCCAAATTTGCAATTAACCACTCTAAATCCTGCTCGCCCTTCCCACTCCTTTTTGCAACTGCTTCAATTGCTTCTTTGCGCTCTTCGTATTCCTGCTTTAAGTCTTCGAATTGCGAAAAATAGTTATGATCAAATCGCATGGTTAACTCGGTAGTTATCACTTCATTAAGATCATGAAAAAACATCTTCCCCGTTTTATCTGAATTAATTTCAAAACCTCCACGACGCATATCTAGACGAATTGATTTATCGCCTTTCGTAAGTTCTACCCCGCCTTTTTTAACTTTTTGACTTGAACCGAAAGCATTTGCATGGATCATCTCGTGAATTAAAATTTGGACAAAATGAAGTTTACTATTTGGAACGTAACCTTCTAGCACTCCGATCTGCTGTTTATTTGGTAACCATACCCCGCTAGTTTTTTCGTAACGATCTTTTAGCCATGCAATTTGTTGCGGACTTAGTTTTGATTTATCAACTACATGAATGTTTCGGCTAGGAATTTCTAAAGATTGGATGCCATATCTAGCCATGAACTCTTTCATTTTCTCATTAGCTTGTGAAATTAAGGCATCTAGCTCTGGCGTATGCTCTTGCTCCATGGCGCCCCTTTGGTCTTTCTCAAATTGTATTTTGAAATAATCTAAAAGTTCCTGCTCAACAGATTCTTCAACTCCAACTATACGGGACATTCCGGATTCTCTCTTGTTGGTTAGTATTTTTTTCATTTTTATGCGTCTCGGACACTCTCACAAGGCTGTGCTGCGGGACTTGGACTCGAACCAAGATACTCGCCTTCAGAGGGCGATGTCCTACCGTTAGACGATCCCGCAATAATTTTTGTCATTCCGGCCTCCGAGCCGGAATCCAGGGTTAAAATGTAAAA
>CAYHQI010000028.1:0-8535 GCA_964358785.1 uncultured Candidatus Saccharibacteria bacterium | reverse complement strand
CCACCATGCTATTTGACAAATAGTCAGTGTTTTGTTAGACTATAACAGCTCTACTGAAATAAGGAGAAAAGTTATGCTCACAAGCTTACTTAGGACCTTTTTGCTCTTTTCAATTATAGCCCAGCTAGGATGCGCTATATCATATTACAATGACTATGCGCATAAAAGCTTTATCCAAGAAAGTCGACTGATTTCGATTTCAAATCCGGAAGAGGATTTTGATGGCAAAAAAATTATAAAACTTGTATGGGAAAAACCGGTTGCGCTTTTTAGCCCCGTAACTTCTATGCCGGTTAGCTATGACTCTTATCATCAAACTTGGAGAGCCTATCCAGTAGAAAAAATACCCCCAGAATTACTAGGCAAACACCTACAAAAAATGGTTAAGATTAGATATAGAGTTGTAATGTTCACTGATCCGCCATTGATCTATATCAATGTTTTTCAGCTCTTGGAAAAGTAACCGCAGTATATCCCAAATATCCCACCGCCAACAATGGCGGCCAGCCCCGTAATCGCTTAGCGATTTTACGGGGTTTTATAATTTTTTATTTTTTCTCCGTGCTCAGCAAGAAGTAAGGTCAAAATTAAACGGCTTAGAGCGAGGCCCATATTGTTTCTCTGGTTGCTATCAAAAAAAAATAGCGAGCAATTATGCTTTATAGCACCGTTGAAAGGGTGGATTGCATGGTCGCCGAGCAGTATAATTTTCCTCACTGCGAGGGGAATCCACGCTTTCAACGGAGTGAAGCAACCTCGCTGGGGTTGCTAGCGGTGATAGAAAGCATAACGGCGAGCTGTATTTTTTTGAACTTCTCAAGAAGCAATGTGAGACGAGCGTCACTTTTTAAGCATCTCCAAAAACACCCCCTGCGGAATCTCGACCTTCCCCCGCTCCTTCATCTTGGCCTTACCACGCTTTTGTTTTTCCAAAAGCTTCTTCTTGCGCGTAACATCACCGCCATAGAGATAGCCAGTTACATCCTTGCGCATCGCTCGGATATCTTCGCGGGCGATGATCTTGCCGCCAATTGCCGCCTGTAATGTTACCGCGAACAGCTGTGGCGGAATTGTCGTCTTGAGTTTTTCGACTATCCTCTTGCCCTCGTGAAATGCCTGCTCTCGCGGGATTATCTTCGAAAATGGTTCAACCATATCGCCCGCAACCAAAATATCCAGCCGCACCAGATCGGCCGCTTCGTAGCCCATAGGTTCATAATTCATAGAGGCATAGCCGGAGCTGACGCTTTTGAGACGATCATAAAAATCAGTAATTATTTCCGCTAATGGCACCCGATATTTCAATATCACTACTTCTTTAGACAGATAGTCCGTGGCTTGGTATCGGCTTCTGGTTTCGGCGACTAATTTCATTAACTGGCCCATATAAGCCACTGGACTTAATATTTCCAAGTCAGCTATTGGCTCTTCGATTTTTTGAATTGTGCTTGGGTCCGGCAAGGCACTGGCCGATCTGACGGTCAAAACAGTTCCTCTGGATGTAGTAACACGATATTCAACGGAAGGAGTGGAAATAGTCAACTTCAGGCCGAATTCGCGCCTAAGGCGCTCGCTGATAATTTCTATATGGAGCATCCCCAAAAATCCCAGACGAAATCCGCGCCCCAATGCCGGTGATGATTCCGGTTCGTAAATTAACGAAGCATCAGTAAGTTTAAGCTTAGATAAAGCATCTTTGAGAATATCGTAATCATCATTATTCTCCGGATAAAAGCTTGCAAACACGACCGGTCTTGGTTCCTGATAACCATGAAGTGGTTCGGCAAGCTCGCCATCTCCAATCTTAAAAATCGTGTCACCGACGCGAACTTGGCCTGGATTTTTCAAGCCTGTAGCGATATAACCGATTTCGCCGGCAGATAATACCGGCTCTTTTTTCAACTGTGGCATAAAATAGCCAGCTTCTATAACGTCAGAGCTGGCCTTTGATGCAAATAGCTTGATCTTGTCGCCCGCTTTTATTGAACCGCCAAAAACTCTTACATAAGCAATCACTCCTTTGTAAACGTCGAAAGCGGAATCGAATATGAGCGCACGAAATAAGTTTGTAGTTTGCTCGCCTCGCTGAAGCTTTGGCGAAGCGGGTAGTTTGCTCGCCTCGCTGAAGCTTTGGCGAAGCGGGTGGTTTGTAGTAGGAAAAGGAACTTTTTCGACTACTGCCTCGAGAACCCGCTCAACATTTTCGCTGGTTTTAGCGGAGATTCTTAAAATTTCCATATCGCTGTCACTAAACAAGTGCCTGATTTCCTCCTCGGCTTCAGCAACGCGAGCATTGGGCGCATCTATTTTGTTGATAACGGGGATAATTACCAGCCCTTGTTTACGCGCCAGGTTAAGATTGGCTATTGTCTGCGCTTGCACGCCCTTGGTTGCATCTACAAGCAAAATCGCGCCTTCTACGGCGGCAAGCGAACGAGAAACCTCGTATGAAAAATCCACATGACCAGGAGTATCAATAAGATTAAGCGTATAGCGGTTAGCGTTTAGCGTATAGTGCATACGGACGGGTTGAAGCTTGATGGTAATTCCACGCTCGCGCTCCAGCTCCATCTGATCAAGATATTGTTCCTGCATCTTGCGCTTCTCCACTGTGCCGGTTAATTCCAAAAACCTATCGGCTAAAGTCGATTTTCCGTGGTCTATGTGAGCAATAATACAGAAATTTCTGATATTTTGCATATACAAAAGTTACCATTAAAGAACGCCGAACTCAATTGCTGACAAACCAAGCATATGCTTGGTTTGTCAGCAATTAAAAAAGCCGCTAGTGCGACTGATTGTTCGTCTGACGCTACCGAAAAAGTATGTCAATACTCCTGTCTTCGGCCAGATCGGAATCCAAAACCAAGCTATCGCCGATGGTCTGTAGCTCAACGTTTTGATTTAGTACTCTTTTACCACCAGGCACTTTAAAACTAAAACCAACCTGATCCCGACCGGTACCGGATTGCTTCTGCCATAAGAGATTATATTTCCCATCGATTATCGAAACCTGAGTTCGATACTTGAGTACAATCGACTTCATTTGTTTTGGTTTTGTGACCAGCCAAAATCCAAAAACCGTCTTGCCCGATTCTTCGAATACATCCACGCCGGCAAACGGCCGCTTGATGCTGGATTCTATTTGTTCAAGATCGGGGTCTCTCTTGAACCCAAAATCCTCGTGACCAATAAGAGACCGATAATCAGTTATTGACTGACCCTGAATGCCCTCGAGCGTAGAACCAGCCGGAACATAGACCTTTATATAGGCCGAGTTGTCTCGGTTATAAAACCCATACTGGGAGTCGCCGCCATTGTGGACTCGGCTAATTTTTAATGTATGGCCTATCTCGCCATCACTATTAACTTCGCTCTCTAAATTCATAGAATTCTCCGTCACGAAATCAGTTTTAGATCCTTTTACATTTGCAAAAGCAACTTGCAAATAATCATCAACGGTCTGCTTCATTTCTCCGCCTAAACCATTCTTTACTGACGCCTCTTCCAGCTCACGATCCTCAAAATACGCTAAGATGTGCTTCTGTTCGCCGGCATTTGAAATAATCTTAAATATCTTGAGCCAGCCGTCCTTATCCTGATTAGCCAATCTTTCGAAAAATCTTGGCTGAAGATCAGAAAGTATCTGCTTGGGAGCAGAGCGATCAGCTTCGTATTCAACTTCATTTTGAATCTCGGCAAGGAAGTTGTTGGCGTCAAGAGTTAACCCATATTCAGGCATTTCTATGGGCCCGATAACTTCAAAAATCCTAGCAATAACATCCGGCGTAATTGTCAGCACACCGTCAACCTTAGAACCGCCGCCTGCCTGCGCAGGCAGGCCCAACTGATATAGCTCGATAGTTTTGCGTGCCGAGAACGGAAAATCGGCAAACCAGCCGGCATCTCTGGCGCCCCAGTTAGGCGTAATGTGCTGAAGCGGAATCGGCGGTACTATATTCTTCTTAAGCCCGGCATCGGCGCGATAAATGTCGTCAACAAATATTTTTTTCAAAGCTCCGTTTTCGAAAGTGATCAGCGCATAGCTTCCCGGGAAACCACCGGTCGGCCTTAATTCGCTATTGTTCTGGAGCAGAACCAGATACGTCTTGGCGCCATCCGAACCGACGAGTCTGAGTAAAAAGTCCGAATAATCAATCGCTTCGCCGATATACTTCTGAAAATCAGGGATTTTAGCTTTAAAATCTAAAAATAGCTCCTGCTTATCTGGCGGTATCACAGAGGAATCAATATCAGCCAACAAGCGGTCGGCTCGGTTTATATTTTTATCTGCAAAATTAAGAATATCCTTGAATTCGGTGAGTAGTTTGGAAATGGAAACGCTACCAACATTATTACTATCGGGGTCTAAAAAAGAAAACAGATTGGTTTTATACAGCGTCCCAAAAGCAAGTGACAAATTTTCTCCGGCCTTGGATAAACTCTGCCCGGCCTCGACTATATTGTTGGCCGCTTTGATTTTATTTAACCCGGGTAAATTTCCAAACACTGAAAGAAAAGAAGCACCCAGTTGATTCAATGTACCGGAGGCCTTATTGAGATCGTCGTAAGCCAAAGCAAAACTGTCTGCGGCCTTGAGAAAATTCAAGCCCTCCAGCTCCTGCTTTGCCTGCTCAAGATTAGCTACGGCATTGTTACCGTTTTGAACTACATTGTCGCGAGCAGTAAGACCCTTTTGTCCCACCAAACCCCAGATAGCCATTCCAGACAAAGTCACAGCTAGAAAATAAACCATCGCTTTCCGATTAACCCCGTTAGAGGCAGGTCGCCCCAAGGCGGCCGTAGCCGTGCCTTTGGCAGGGCGGCCTCTAACGGGGTTAAATCTAAACCACGATGACCATTTCGGCTTGATGCGGAAAACTGATTTTAGCTTCTGTTGGGCCTTATTTTGCGTTGGTGCCAATAGTTCGCTGTTCCTCCGTACATTTTCTAGCCACATATCAATCTCGCGCGAAGCGGGTGAGTGCGGATGAGCATCTACGACCAGATCGGCTTTAATTGGCGCTATCTCCGCTTCCGATTCCAACGCAACATCAGCCTCAGCAAGATCCGCGCTTGATACCTGTCCAACGCCCGTTGATACCCAAAACTCTTCCAGTTCTTTACCTGCAAGCGCTGAATTGTCTGGCACTATGACTACGTCACGTTCGATCTTTTTAGCTGTATTTATTTTGGCGCGCGGCTTAGACGCCAATTGGCGATGTACTTGTCCACCTACGCTTGCCAGTTCAGCCACGACATCAACTTGTTCTCGCATTGTTCTTTCGAGTTCTTTTAATATTGCGGTTTTACTGAAACTCGTTAGTTGATATTTCGCCGGAAAGTCTGGGCGTTGTGGCAATTTGGTAATCAATTCTTCCCAATAATTGTCCTCGAAAGGAACTGACAACGGGGATGCCTCGATGGCAGTCTTGGGGCGTTCAATCTCATCATCTAATGCCTTTTTTGTATGCAAATCTAACTCATTCCTAATTTGAGACAAAACTAAACTAGCCGATTCCCCTGTCGGCTTAATATCAAACATCGCCAAAAGAATTTTTCTTATTGGCATCTAGTTTTATTATACAACTAATTTGGACTGACTAGCTGTGCATATTTTTAAAAAGCAAGAGCCCGTTATTTTTTTGCGGGTCTAGCATTAATTTTTATTTATCATGTCAATAATACGCTTCCTAAAAACCTCCTTATCGAACTTGAGGGCGTGGGCGCGGATGGCAGCCGGATTCCAGGTGGTTTGGTAATATTGGCCGATGGCTTGGGCTAGAGCAATTTCGGTCTGGTCGTCAAAAAATATACCTGTTTCGCCTTCAATAATTGTCTCCAGAGCTCCCCCGCCTCGACATGCAATCACCGGACGGCCGGAAGACATAGATTCAAGCGGGACAATACCAAAGTCCTCTTCCTGTGGGAAAATCACAGCTTGCGCACGCGCATAAATTTCAGGCATTTTATAATCAGAAACAAGTCCAAGAAATTCGATACTAGGCCCGGCTATTTTTTCAAGTCGCTTGCGCTCCGGCCCATCGCCTATAATTTTCAACGGCTTGCCAATAGCGCTGAATACTTTAACGGCTAGATCAAATCTCTTATACGGCACTAGGCGACCGACCATCAAGAAATAATCATCAATTTTGTCAGAAATATAATACTTCTGCGTCTCAACTGGCGGATATATAATACCGGCATCACAATCATAATATTTTTTTATCCTTGTTTTTACGAAATTTGAGATTGCCACAAATTGGTCCACTCTCATCGCCGCCTCCTTGTCCCAAATGCGAAGATAGGTAATAAAAAACGGCACAAGCTTCCTGATCGGCCACGAATAGCGAAATTCATCAATATAACGATGGCTGTCGTCCCACAAAAACCTTGTCGGAGTCAGACAATAATTAATGTGTCTGGTATGCGGTTTCGTAATGATGCCCTTAGCGAATGAGGCCGACACCGACAACACGACGTCAAAGTATGACAGATCAAATTGCTCAACGGCCAACGGCATTAAGAGCGGGAAAATCCGATGATGTTTGCGGGCAAAAGGAATTTTCTGGAGAAACGAGGTCTGTATTTCACGATTCTTGAAAACACCGCCAGTCGCCCGCTCATCGTAAAGTAAAGTATAAATCGGCGCATCAGGAAAAATCTCACAAAGCACCTCCAACACCCTCTCCGCGCCTCCATATTGATTCAGATAATCGTGAACTAAAGCAATTTTCATCCTTGCCACAATAGCATGAACTTATTCAAAATAAAATGGTGCCGAAAATAACGATTTAAAACTAAAACTATCCACACCAACCATGTTCCCATTTTATCACGATCGTGATAAAATGGGAACATGGTTCAAAAAAATAAAATACAAAATAAAAAAGCGGGAAAGCTCCTAGGCATAACTAAATCAATACTAGCCATACTACTCGAGGGTGGCACTGTCACAATGAAGGCCTTTTTTGCACACCCATATTCTCATATGTTTTGTAACCACAACAGTAAGAGAGATTACTATCGTACTCTGGATCGATTAAAAACCCGCGGTTTGTTAAAGAAAAGTTCTGATACTTTTCGACTAACTAAAAAAGGTGAAAAAGAAGCATTTTTTGCTCATCTTGATGCTTGCGCGATTTTACACCAGCCCAAAAAACGCAAGTGGGACGGGAGGTGGCGGATGATTATTTTTGATATACCGGAAAAGAAAAGGCGGTATCGTGATTATCTCCGGCAAATGCTCAAGACGCTTGGCTTCAAGGAGCTCCAAAAAAGCACATGGGTTACGCCCTATCCTGTTCCAGACTTCCTCAAGGAATTGCTCTGGGAAGAACAAATGAAACATTTTACTAGATTTATTACGATTAAAGAGATTGATTATGATAAAGATTTACGCAAAGTATTTAATTTTAACTAAATAGAAAACCGGCCCGAAGGGCCGGCACAAACATATGTGATTAACTAATAGAGATGACGATTACCATGCCACTAAAATGAGCCTCTCTTTATGTTCAGCAATAGCGCTGATAATGTTTCTAAAGAATGCGTGTAACTTCATCTTGGTATAACTATCCGGTTGTTTACTAATTTCCTCTAGTATTTTACTAAATGCCTCCTCAGTCTGTAGCGGATATATGTAGTCTGCGTTCCTACGACCACAAACAGACAAAAACTTGTTGCCTGTTATTTTTTGAGCATTATCTATGCCATCTCCACCAAAAGAAAAACGTTCATCATCAACCCGATTACACAATTCTGGTGTTTCTTCTGGTTCCATCTTCCAGAAAATTGGCTCAAGTGTCTTCTTAAGATTGCCACTTTTTGTATAAAACTCTCCATCCCAATCTCTTGGAACAACAAACATCAGAAAATCTACTGCCATAGCAAACTCCTTCTTGTAAAGGAAAACATAGCCTTATTTAGCATATCAAAGCGTACCAACTCTGTCAAGCCGCTGATTTATCGCGGAGAATTTTGAGAACGGTAAGAATTATTATTTTGATGTCCTGCCAGAGCGTCCAGTTTTCGATGTAGAAAGTATCCAGCGCGACCTCTTCTTCAAAGGGCAGATCGGAACTGCCGGATATTTGGGCCAATCCGCTGACACCGGCTTTAATGGCCAGCACCCGCCTGTGACGCTTCTCATATCGCTCTATCTCGTCCGGTTGGTGTGGCCGCGGACCGACCAAAGAGACGTCGCTCTTGAATACATTCCAAAGCTGGGGTAACTCATCAATCCGATGCTTGCGTATAAATCGCCCTACCCGAGTAATCCGCGGATCGTTTTTCATTTTGAAAAGTGGACTGTCAGTGCGCTCGTTCAGAACTGCGAGCGTTACTTTATATTGCTCGGCATCCTTAATCATTGAACGAAACTTGAGTAATCTAAATCGCCTATTTTTGCTAACCCGCTCCAGCCTGACAAACACCGGTCCCTCCGTCTCCCATTTAATCGCAAATGCCACGACCGCAAAAAACGGAGATAAAATTATCAAACCAAATAACGAAATCACCATATCAATAGCTCTC
>CAYHQI010000027.1:0-8928 GCA_964358785.1 uncultured Candidatus Saccharibacteria bacterium | reverse complement strand
GCCCCCGCAACAAGGAGCGCAGCGACGCAGTCCCGAGGTAATCCGAGGGGCACAGATTAACAATACCACCGAGAGGTGGTATTGTTGTATTATTCTTTAAAAACAGGAGAATACCGTGCCTACAAGATTCCCTTATTATATTAGTATTACCGATTTCACTTCGCCTGAACAAGTTTGGAATATGCTTTCTGTTTTTCGAAACAACTCCAAACCCGGCAGAGAAGTCCACTATAAACTCGGGGTTGGCGTAATGACAAGTTATAAAAGACTTAACGACCTGCCCACGAAATGGTCGGTCGCCTTCCCTCCCAAAGAGCGCATAGCTAATATTTTTGTTTCTGATGGTCGTAGCACCGATTACTGGCTTTTTAACACTCTCCACTATGCTGACTACGAGGGAATTGATGTTTTGAATAACCTTTTGAAAGCTACCGAATTAGGCGGCAAAAATATGAACGCTCTTCAACTTGATATGATTTGGCCAGAACCAAAGATCTTGCTGGAATACCGACAAAAGCATCCTAATATCCAAATAATCATTCAAGCCAACAGCATTGCTCTTGATCAAGTAAATAACGATCCAGACAAACTCGTAGCACGACTGTTATCATACGGGGAAAGTCTTGATTATGTGCTTTTGGATAAAAGTATGGGGCGTGGACTTGGAATGGACGCACAAGTATTAGAAGCATTCGTAAAAATAATCAATCCCAGAACATCTCTTGAGGTTACGGTGGCCGGTGGACTTGGTCCCGACACGCTTCATCTACTTGGGCCACTGGTTCATTACGTTGTAAGTATTGATGCTCAAGGCCGACTTCGCCCAAGTGGCAGCGCCCTTGATCCTATTGATTGGGGTATGGCTGGCGAATATCTTCGTAAAGCGCTTGCCATTCTTACCTAAAGCCCGCCTTGCGGGCTTTTTTATACCGAAGTAAAGCTGTAAATCTCCCGAATGCTCGGTATCAATAAATGCCAACGAAGTCCCAGCTCTGCAACAAAATTACGAAGGTAATTTTGTACTGAGGCCACAGTTGACGAATGAAAATGAAGAAATACTGAGCACAATAGTGCGAATGTGGCCGAATGTACTCTCTTTGTAAGCACGGCCTGAATGTAATCACGAAGGGTATGAAAAAAACCGTCCCGATGTTACGTCGGTACGGTTTTTTTACAGTTACCTCTGTATCAATATCGAGCCAACGTTAACTGCTGAACCGCAGTTTAGGTTGAGTGTTTTAGGCAAAGTTGGACTACTCAATGTTAAAATCTTGTATCCGTAGCCGGAGAAACTATACGAAACATCTCCAATCTTAATAGTGCGGGCATCACCGGAACGATTGTCAAACATGATCACAGTTCCGTTTTTAAACGTTGTTTGTGTCGGTATCGCCTGGCAATTAACATCGAATTGAATTTGACGTCCGACATATTGTTTAACAACTTCGGAGTAAGCCTGCGTCTGCTGGGCCGTTCCAGAAATCGGCGGTTTTTTTATGGCCGGTTTAACTGCTGCCGGAGTTGGCGTAGGGCTCGGCATCGGTTGGACAACATATTGGTCGCGCCCGTTCATGAGCATCACCACAGACAATACCGCCGCCAAAATCAAAACAACTATCCATATCAATTTTCTTTGGGACATATTTTAAGAGACAAAATGCTGAAATCGCTAACGAGATTGACTCTAACGCAAATCCAGCATATTAAGCTCATTTAATTAACTATTTTAATTATAACTCTTCTTGTTGTTTTGTTATGAACAGGCCAGGACCAACGAGAAAAATAAGATTTGAAAATACCTGGAAAATATAGTAAGGTTTATTTAATTCAACCGCCATCCAAACAATGCCGGCGTAGTGAAATGGGTTGAAATGCCTAGATGGCATTTCAACGGGAAATTTAGCTGACTTTAGTCTGCGTAGCCGTCCGCGATAGAATCGCGGATAACGGCTCAAATTTCCCAGGACAGAACAGAGGACTTTCACCCCATTACAAACAATACGACAGGGTAGCTCAGTTGGTTAGAGCGACGGACTCATAAGCCGTAGGTCGTGGGTTCAACTCCCACCCCTGTCACTCAAAAAGTTTGTAACGGGGCAAGTAAGCCTCGGACAATGGTTCAACTCCATTCGCCGGCACACAAGCGTAGCTTTTGAGTCGGCGAGCAAGCAAATTTATTTGCTTGCGAAATGGAGGGGAACACCGGAGCGATGCTTCGACGACATTTGGGAGTCGAAGCCGCGAGGGGGTGCCCAAGCCGAGCAATCGGAAAATTGCGAGAGCTACGGGCGACTCCTTCCATCGGCACCCGGAGTCAGTATACAAAATCAAAACCGTCCAATTTGGGCGGTTTTGATTTTGTCACAATTTTATCTTATACTAGCTTGGACTCAATTAAGTTCATTAACAATGAGGTGCTAAATGAAGAACTGCGAATCTATTTTTCTTGGCAAAACTTTTGATGATATTTTATTGAGACCACAAATGGGTACGGTAGCGACTCGCAAACAAGTTGACCTGACAATGCCTTTTTCGCCCAAACTCTCTATCAACCTGCCGATTGTAGCGTCAAATATGGATACCGTTACCGGCGCCAAGATGATGCAGGCAATGTCTCTGGAGGGTGCATTTGCAATCTTGCATCGTAATTGCGGAATTTTAGAACAGGTAACAATGGTAAGAAGCGTCAAAAAACAACACTCGCATATTGTTGAAAATCCTCTGATAATTTCCCCGGATGAAACGATAGCTGACGCTATTAAGCTAACAGAGGAACATAACATAAGCGGTTTATTAATAGAAGAGAACAAAGGCAGCAGGGTTCTTGTCGGTATTTTATCAAGACGCGATCTAGAATTTGCAAAAAGCATGAATGCGTTTCACGAAAAAGCTATAGGATTTAAAGGATTGCAGTGGCCGCTCACTATAAATTACGCAGATGTTCCAATGGATGTAGCAGAAAAAATGATGCTTGATTCCAGGGTTGAAAAATTACCTTTAGTCGATAAAGAAAATCATATAGTTGGTTTAATCACTCTAAAGGATTTGCGCGCAGTAAAACAAAAACCCTATTCTAGCAAAGACGCAAAGGGCCGTTTATTAGTGGGCGCTGCAATCGGTGCTACTGGTGATTTCATGGAAAGAGCTCAAGAATTAGTTAGCGCCGGCGTAGATTGTGTAGTAATTGATATCGCACATGCGCATTCAGTTGTCGTTAAACAGGCCATAGAAAAATTCAAAAAAAAATTTGAAAATACTGAGCTCATTTGCGGCAATATCGCCACTGCTGAAGCAGCAGAATTCTTACTTAATCTCGGGGTAGATGCGATTAAAGTTGGCATCGGACCCGGCATGGGATGCCGCACACGATTAGAAACTGGGTTTGGAGTGCCACAACTTCAAGCGATCAGGGAAGTTTATTTAGCTGTCAACGGTCAGATTCCTATCATAGCTGATGCTGGCATGAAAAATGATAAGGATTTTTTTCTTGCTATCGCTTGCGGTGCTTCAAGCGTAATGTCCGGAGGAATTTTTGCTGGAACAGATGAGTCACCGGGGAAGATTATTACTGATCCGGCAACTGGACAAAAATTTAAAATTTATCGGGGCATGACTTCTCCGGAAGCCGTTATTGCCAACGTACCCGAAGAAGAAATGACAGAAAGATTGAGTACGCCCGCCGAAGGACAGTCAGCAAAAATTCCTTATGTCGGTTCTGTTAAAAATATCCTAGAGAGAATTCGTGGGCATCTACAATCCGCAGTTAGTTATTCCGGCGAACAAAGCCTTATGGCTGCCCACAAAAAGATAGCGGCTGATCCAGGTAAGTACTTCATTCTTTTATCTGAAGCGGCTAAAAAAGAATCTTATATTAGATAACTAATCCAATGCGCTGAAATGCGCATTTTTTATTAGAAAAGGGGGCGTATATTTGTTATAATTAAATAATGCATAGACACGAATCGAGAAAATTAAATGCTGGCTTTTTTAAAATATGGTCATCCAAAATGGCTTACGTTTTAGGGTTCTTTGCAGCTGACGGCAATCTAACAGTAAATCCCAGAGGCAGTCATTACATTGAATTCAATTCGTGCGATCGCGAAAGCATAGAAGCAATTAAAAGCTCAATAAATTCTAGCCATAAAATCGCAGAGCGTACTAGAAAATCCATCTGGAAGCCTAGCTATAGGATTCAACTAGGCAGCAAGGAAATGTTTAAAGATTTGATAAAACTCGGCATGAAGTTAAGAAAAAGCAACGATCTTAATTTCCCCAATGTTCCAATCATATATTTAGCAGATTTCATTAGGGGTTATTTTGACGGCGATGGATGTGTCCATCTAGGAAAATACGAACGAAACGACAGGCCAAATCCTAGTTGGGTTTTCAGCACAAGATTTACTTCAGGAAGCAAAAATTTTCTAAAAGGACTTAGGCAGTCACTATCAGGCGTTACGCATGGAGGCTCTCTTTATCATAAAATCAGGGGATTCGATTTAGCATTCTCAACTAATGACAGTCTTGCTTTATTCAAATTTATGTATAATAATAGTGAGTCCGGTCTGTTTTTAAAAAGAAAACGTGGCGTCTTTCAAAAGGCGTTTAAAATTTTACATATGCGGGCGTAGCTTAGTTGGATAAAGCACCTCCCTGTAGATTATGCAGCTTCTCGTCGAAAGACGAATTGAAACTCTTTGGGATAACGGTAAAACCCCTTAAAGGGCAATACCGTGGGAACCCTTTGATAAGCTCAGGACTAGTCACGAGCTAAGTCGAGGGGAGCGCCGTAGAGACTAGATACCGAAGCACCTAAATCATTACTTGCATAATTGATATGGTGAAGATATAGTCCACACCAATACGAAAGTATCGGATTTGTGCACGGAGGGGACCGTGGGTTCGAGTCCCATCGCCCGCGCAGTCTAAATATAAAAGCATGCCTTGAGGCATGTTTTTGTATTTAGATAGTTGACGGCGATGGAACTCGAACGCCGAAGTGATATTTTGCCAGCAGGCAAAATCGTGAGGCGGTGGTCAGACAAAGTTTTGCGACGGCAAAACTTTAGTCGAGACCGAGTCCCTTCGCCCATTTTTTAGTTTGATTCCTAAATATATTTCTGCTAAAATCATCCTATGCGCTGGCAAATTTATGGGGTTTGGGCATCATTTATTATCGCGCTCGTCGGGCTGAGCTTAATTGTTTGGACCGTTGAGCCGCAAACCACTTCACCTTTAGTCAAATCTCTGTTTTTTGTTGTCTTATTTATACTGACATGGAGCGCGGTAGCCCTAATTATTTTCTTAGTCACAAACCGATTGGTTAAAGCTCGCGCATTGAGCAAGGCCGCCTACGAACCCATATTTTACGATTCGTTTTTAAAAGGACTCCTAATATCTATTTTGTTCACGGCCATTTTATTAATTAAAAAATTCATATAAAAATGCCCGATAAAATTACAATTAACTCCGAGGAGGCCGCTAGCATCTTAAAGGCGCTCGCTGACAGACACGATCCGGCTGGCGAACGAATGAAGCGCTTTTTGGCTATGCCGGATTTGTCGCGCACTCCGGGTAATCCACTGCACGAACTGACCCAACGCATAGTTGATCTGCCGGATTTTAAAAATTTTGATATCGTTGAAGCGCCGGAGATTGTAAGCGCCGACATCAGTTTTAATTTGTTTAATTTCCCGCCAGATCATCCGGCTCGCAGCAGATCCGATACCTATTACATTAACGACAACCATGTTCTTCGCACCCACACCACCATCATGTGGTATTACTATCTGATGAACGAAAATATAAAAGAAAAAATCGCCCAAAATTTGCCTATCGGCTCATTATCCTACGGCAAGGTCTATCGCAAAGACGAAATAGACCGCCATCACATGAACGTTTTCCATCAAATGGATGGCTGGTATCTGGTACCACGCGCGCAAAAGATTATCACAATAGACGACCTCCAAAGCATACTAATCAAAATAGCGCAAGCAATTTACGGCAAGAATATCAAATACCGCTTCAACGAAGATAAATTCCCATATACTGATCCGAGTATCGAAATGGAGATTGAAAAGGAAGGAAAATGGATAGAGGTATTGGGAAGCGGAATGGTGAGCGGGGTTGTATTAAAAAATCTAGGCGTTGATCCGGATGTTTATAACGGCTGGGCATTCGGCTTCGGACTGGAACGGCTCGCCATATTGAGCATGGAACTACCGGACATACGATTACTTTGGTCTGACGACGAAAGAGTAAAAAAACAACTACAACTCGGCAACAAATTCAAAGAAGTCAGCAAGTACCCGCCGATTGTGCGCGACATCTCATTCGTTGTCAGCAATGACTTCGTACCCAACAATTATTTTGACCTAATCAGAGATCTCGGCGGCAATCTAGTAGAAGAGGTGCAACTCTTGGACAAATATGAAAACCCCGAAAAATTCGGGACAAACAAAATCAGTTACACCTACCATATCATCTATCGTAGCACTGACCGCACCCTCACTAACGAAGAAGTTGATGCGCTTAACGACAAGATTTACGCCCAAACCGCCAGCCAGTTTGCGGCAGAATTAAGATAAAAAGGGCTTGCCCGCCTAACTTTTTGGACATGCGCCTTAAGCGCAAAATTCAAGAGTCCAAAAACTTAGGCGGGCTTGTTTGACTCTCAAAAATTTGCTATAATTAAAGTACAGAATATGACTCCAGGCTACTCTCAAAAACATCATCTTGCGGGTAGTCTGTTTAGTTAATAAAGTGGCCAAAAAGGAAGAGAAAACTCAAAATAACGCCTCCTATACCGCCAAAGACATACAGGTCCTGACTGGGCTGGAGCCGGTCCGCAAGAGACCTGGTATGTATATCGGCTCAACTGGCGTTGAGGGATTGCACCACTTAATATGGGAGGTTTTTGATAATTCGCTCGATGAGGCGATGGCTGGCCATGCCAAGAATATTGAGGTTTCATTATTGCCAGAAAACAAGGTTAGCGTAAGTGATGATGGCCGAGGCATACCAACGGACATACATGCAAAAACTAAGAAATCTGCCCTTGAAGTAGCGGCAACAACGCTTCATGCCGGTGGTAAGTTCGGCGGTGAGTCTTACAAGGTTTCCGGCGGTCTGCACGGTGTTGGTCTTTCTGTTGTTAATGCTTTGTCATCTTGGATGAAGGCCGAGGTCAGACGCAAGCCGGATATTTTTGTACAAGAATATAAAATAGGCAAACCACTCTATCCTGTAAAAAAAGCCGGTAAAACCCAAGAGACTGGTACGACCATTACCTTTCAGCCCGATCCAGACATATTTAAGGAAATAAATTACGATTGGCATACAATAATCACTCATTTACGACAACAAGCGTATCTTACTAAAGGTGTAAAAATAATCGTCAATGACGCTCGCTCGCCGATAGTCAGCACACGACCAGAAAATGATAAAAAAACCGAACACATCCCAAGCCATACCTTTTATTTTGAGGGTGGCATTGTCTCGTACGTTAACTTCCTTAACCGCCGTGAGGAATCGGCTCATCCAAATATATTCTATACCGGCAAGGATCAGGGCGGAATCTTCGTCGAGGTCGCCCTTCAATACACAAACGCTATATCCGGACACGAATTAAGCTTTGCTAATAATGTTCACACGACAGAGGGCGGTATGCACTTGACCGGCTTTCGGTCAGCCATCACGCGCACCCTCAATGATTACGCTCGTAAAAACGGCTTTCGCAAGGAAAAAGAGGAAAACCTTAGCGGTGAAGACGTCAGGGAAGGACTGACTTCAATAATCTCGGTTAAACTTAGAGAACCACAATTCGAGGGCCAAACCAAGGCTAAACTGGGCACACCCGATGCCAGAACCGCGGTTGAGACCGTGGTCAATACCGAGCTTGCAGATTGGCTAGAACGCAATCCCACTGATGCCCGGGCTGTCATGGGCAAGGTGATCCTGGCCGCCAAAGCCCGCATGGCCGCCAAAGCCGCCCGTGAAAGCGTTATTCGCAAGGGTGCGCTGGAAGGCTTCACTCTGCCAGGTAAACTTGCTGATTGCTCATCTAAGAATCCGTCGGAATCAGAACTATTTCTTGTGGAAGGCGAATCAGCCGGAGGCTCATCAAAACAGGGTCGCAACCGAAGAACACAAGCTATTTTGCCGCTTCGCGGCAAAATACTGAATGTTGAAAAAGCGCGAATTGATAAAATGCTGACTTCGGAAGAAATTCGTAACCTTGTGATTGCTATGGGTACCGCCATCGCCGAAGAATTCGACATGTCTAAGCTCCGCTACCATAAGATCATCATTATGACCGATGCCGATGTTGACGGCGCCCATATTAGGACACTACTGCTTACGCTCTTTTATCGCTACTTCCGACAGTTGATTGAAGCAGGCCATATTTATATTGCCCAACCACCTCTTTATAGGATACAAAAGGGTTCGAATGTTAACTACGTCTATAGCGACACAGAAAAAGAAAAATTGCTTGGCGAACTAGCCAAGCTCGTAAAAGCCCCGACGTCAAAAAGTCGGGGCTCCGACCGAAGCGTCGGAGAAAAAAACAACATTGCTGAAGGATTTACCGTATCTACAATAGGCAATGTTGAAGGGTCACCTGAATCTACCGGCAAAGAAACAAACGGCCTGCCTGCTCAGGCAGACGAAATTAAAATAACCGGTGTAAGTATCCAACGCTACAAAGGTCTCGGAGAAATGAACCCCTCACAACTATGGGAGACGACTATGAATCCGGAAAATAGGATATTGCTTCAAGTAACTACCAAAGACGCTGAAGAGGCCGATAATATCTTCGATGTCCTGATGGGTTCCGATGTCCTGCCACGCAGAAAATTCATCCAGACTCACGCCAAAAACGTTAAGAATTTGGATATCTAGGAGGAAATGATGCTCACGAGAGATTGGTTT
>CAYHQI010000026.1:0-9130 GCA_964358785.1 uncultured Candidatus Saccharibacteria bacterium | reverse complement strand
ATTAGGTCGGGATTTTTGGTGACCCAAGCACGTCCATAAATTTCTAACAATTCAAGGGCTTTTTGTTTAGTCATGGCTGCGGGACCTGGATTCGAACCAAGATACTCGCCTTCAGAGGGCGATGTCCTACCATTAGACGATCCCGCAAATTTACTGAATTTTATAACAAAAAATGCTGTTATTCAACTCCTTTCACTCAATCTGATCTATTCTAATGTTCTCAAGAATTTAAGAATAGACACGCCGGTAGCAGACGAAACGTGACGAACCGCATTGCCTTCGTTACGCTTTAAGACCAGACCGGCTATGGCCAATCGTCTAATGTGTTCCGATGCCGTTTTGAAATTAATGTTAAGACTCGCAGCAATTTCAGTTACGGAAAGTTCGGGCTCTTTTTCCAAAAGCATTAAAATCTCAATCCGACGATGATTGGCAAAGCCCTTAACTACCCGCTCTAATTTTCTGGTTGTTTTGATAGAATAGGACATGATCCAAACATAACCTATTTATTCTCTATTCTCAAGTTCTTAAGAACTTGAGAATAGAGAATAAAACAAAAACTTATCGTTTATTGCGTATAATTTTGATCGCAACACGACTCATAGTCTGCGCCAAATTATACTTTCAGATGTTTCCTGATCGCAATTGAGCTTGAGACCATGCCCAAGACAATTCCCAAACCGGCAACCATCAATACAATCTGGGGTAAGCCGGTAAAAAAGTAGCTGAATAGGTTGACTGTCGGCACAAAAGAAGACACTTTGTCCGAAACCAGATAAATAACCGGATAAAACACCGCCAGCGCAATTACGGAAGCAAATAGCCCGTATAGCCCGCCTTCGGTCAAATACGGCCCGCGAATATGCCAGTTGGAAGCACCAACCAAACGCATTATTTCTATCTCCTGTTTTTGATTATAAATGGTAAGCCGTACGGTATTAAATGTAACCAGGACCGCAATTAGGGCCAGCACCAGCGTTGCCCCCAATCCCCAGCTTTTAACGCCGCCGGAAATACTCTCGATCCTCTCTATAACTCCTCTGTTCTCATAGAAACTAATCTTGTCTATCACGGCGCTTAACGGTCCGTCCTCCAAAAACTTAGCAATTGACGCGTACTGCGACGAATCGCGCGTCTTGATATTAAGCGAGGCCGCTAGAGGGTTGCTGTCTAATTGCGATAAGGAGTCCTGTATCAGCTGGTCTTGGGCATGGCGCGCTTTAAAATCGGTCAGCGCCTGCTCGCGCGAAACATAGATTACGGTATCAACTTCGGGCAAAGCAGACACGTCTGATTTAATTTTGAGAACCTGATCCTCGGTGGCCACCGACTTGAAATAGGCACTAATATCTATCTTGTCTTGCAATGTCGCCACTACCTGCGAGGTTAGAAATTGGATCGTCAACAGACCTAAAAACAAAATCAAAGCCAGCGCCATCACACCAGTCGCGCCAAAACTCAAATAACTATTCCTACGAAAATTAATCCACCCTGATTCAATTATTTTTTTGAGATTTATAGGCATGTGTTTAATTATTCGGCATTACAACTTAGAGACTCTTTCACTAAATCTCAATTGATATTTTTTCCTAGTATAAATCTGCGTTACCGTTCTATTTATAACCCAAGTAACAACAATAATTAATGCGAAGTATACCGCACCAATAGCCGTAAACCTAGGCAGTTCGTTCCTGCTAAAATATCCGATGACACCAGAAACAACGCCGATGCTCGTAATCAACTGCAACGACTGAATGCCTCTGGCAGTACCCTGATTCTTCACCTCAATCACCACGCCAGTCGCCTGCATCAAATAATCAACGGTCATTTTCCAAAGTTCCTTTATATAATCAAGTGTATCAGTTAAAACCTCAAACTTAAACTGAAAAAGCATAACCAGTTGTTGCTCAACCGCCAGATTCTTAGAAATTGAAGCGCGCGTGCGCACATAAGCGCCCATCTGATTGATACGGTTACCAATCAAACTAACTGTCTTTTGATAGCTGTCTAATCTTGACCTAAGATCCTCTACTTCATTTCCCTTAATTACGTGCCTCTCTTTTATGTCGGCTATCTCCTCCCAAATCGAACGATGAATATTGAGATATTTTTCAAGCTGATCCTTAAACTCTCTAAAGAAGATCTGCATTTCAACCAATCCCGGTACTAAATTAGCAGATTTTGAATCGCTAACCACAAATATAGATTCCGGTGTCTTGTATACCGACATACCCTCCGATGATATATGGCTGTATACTTCACCATACTCACTGGGAACTTTAAAACTTTCTTGATCATCAGATATCAAGCTCAAAACTGTTGGGTGTGTAGTCTTAATATTGGCCAGAACCTTGGGAGTCGGCGCGCCTAATGAAAAAATGAAGCTTATAGCCGGGGATATGGAGTTTTCAAAATAGTCTTCCAGCTTTTTCTTAGTCTCGGTTATATCTTTTGAATCAGCTTCGAGCACGTATAGCCCATCTTCGTAATATCTTATATCAATACCATCCGTTGTCCTAGCCTTAACAAATTCCAAATAACCGGCCTCGCGAGACACACTATCCAACCTCAAGGCTTCGTGTAGCTCTTTAAGCTTTTTCTTCGACAAATCAAGCCGAGAAATACCTCTGGCAAACAAGTCATATATCTCGCTCAAATGCAGGGTTGTCCTTTGATACCATCCGCCGTAAGTTATTTTATATGAATCTGCCATGATTTGCTCAGGTATTAATTATTTTGGTGTTTAGTAAGTAATGCCTTATGGCACCGTTGAAAGAGTGGATTGCATGGTCACCGAGAAGTATAATTTTATTCACTACGAGGTGAATCCACGCTTTCAACGGAGCGCTGAATCCTCGCTGGGGATTCGAGCGGTGATAGAAGGCATTACTTCCTAAACTCTGGCAAATTTTAGATTACATACCGCCCATTGTGCGACTGGTCGCGCACTATCTTCCCCTTATCCATACTCACAACCCTGCGCCCGATAGTATTTACTATATTAGTATCGTGCGACGCAAGTATCACAGTAGTACCCAATTCGTTTATCTTCAATAATAATTTTACCACGTCGTAGCTATTAACCAAGTCCAGATTACCGGTCGGCTCGTCGGCCAAGAGTATCTTGGGCCGATGTATCATGGCGCGCGCGATAGCCAGTCGCTGTTTCTCGCCACCCGATAACTGCTCCGGGAAGCTCTCCAGCTTATCGCTTAGTCCAACGATTGAAAGAATTTGAGGCGCGTCTTTTTCTATTTCTTCGGGACCGGCACCGGTTACCTCCATAGCAAAAGCCACATTTTCGTAAGCCGTCTTCTTAGACAATAATTTGAAATCCTGATAGACCGTTCCTATTTTGCGCCGCAAATACGGGATGTCGCTGTCTTTTATGTCGGCCAAGTCATCGCCTTCAACCAAAACCTTGCCTGACGTCGGCCGTTCTTCCCTGGTCAGCATCTTAAGCAGAGTTGACTTGCCCGCACCCGACACTCCCACCAAACAAACAAACTCACCCGGCTTAATTTCCAGTTCGACATTATCAAGGACGATGGCATGCGGCTCGTACATCTTTTTTACTTTGTGAAATTTGATCATAATTGAGAGATATCGGTTTCAATAAATTCGTCTAATCCCCCCTCCAACACCTTCTCCGGTTGACTGGATTCGATACCAGTGCGGTGATCTTTAACCTGTTTATAGGGGTTAAGCACATAAGAGCGAACTTGACTGCCCCATTCTATCTCCTTGCTTTGGGTCTCGGTTCGCAACTGCGAAAGCTCTTTGACTTGCGCTTCTTCCATCAGCTTAGCCAGCCGTGACTTGAGTATCTGCATCGCCTTATCCTTATTCTGCGCTTGCGATCGTTCCGATTGCACGGCTACGGCGGTATTGGTTGGGACGTGAGTAATGCGCACGGCCGTCTCAAGCTTATTAACATTCTGACCGCCGGGACCTGACGAACGGTAGGTATCTACACGCAAGTCTTTGACATCAATCTCAAGTTTAACATCTTCGATCTCCGGTAGCACATCGACAAGCGCAAACGAAGTGTGGCGCAAATCCTTAGCGGAAAATGGCGAAATGCGCACGAGCCGATGCACACCCGACTCTCCACGCAGATAACCATAAGCGTACCGACCGCCCATCTCGACAACAGCGCTTTTAGTGCCGCCTTGTTCGCCCAGCGACTGGTCTATTACTTTGAAATCAAAACCCCTGCCTTGCGCATATTTTTGATACATCCGCAGAAGCATTGAGGCCCAATCTTGCGCATCCACTCCGCCGGCTCCGGAATATACATACAACATGGCATTACCGCGATCATACTTACCGGAAAGAAATATTGTTAAATATTGCTTTTTAAAATCACTCGCAAGCTTCCTGACTCCCTCCTCTTGATTGCTAAGCTCCTCATCGCTAAATTGGAAATATTTCCCCAATCTTTCATCAAAAGCATCCCAAAACACAACTTTTTCTTTGAGTTCGTTAAGCTCTTTGGACAATTGCCCGGCTCGTTCATGATCTTTCCAAAAGTCCGGCGATTGCATCTGCAATTCCAGATCGCTGATTTTCAGCCTCGCTCCGTCCAGGTCAAAGCCGCTCCCGGATTGCCGGGAGTTTGTTCTGCATATCTTCGAGCATTTCACGAAGACTAATCATGCTTTTATGCTATCAAATATTAGCCCGACAATCAACACAAAACTGCCTCAAAGCAGTTTTGTGTTGATTGGTTGAGCGGGATAGTGAATGACGTTAGAACCTATTGGGAGTCATCAACAGAGATATTCTTTATACCAAATTTTTAATTAAAACTGGCCCATTTTGGACCAGCCAAATCAATCTTTTAGAATATATTTACACTTGAAGAAAAAATTATCTCCCGAACCCATTCCGTATAGAATCTGTTTGTATGGAAGATTATCAAGGGGGCCAACTGGGCTAAGATTTGATATTGTAATCTCCCCATTCTCGATGGGCGGATAATAATCATGGCATCTTATAACTGAACCATCAGTAAGGTGTATATAGAAATCGCCAACTGCACCATAGTCATCAATCTTTTTCCTTCGAGCATAAATTTCTTTTGGTCTTTGATTTTCAAGAACTTTTCTAAACTCTTCGTGGGTTATTTCTCTGCCCTCGTTTTCTGATGGAAAACCTTCTCTCTTATCAAATTCTTCACCGGATTCAACCCGTGTGCCCAATATTCAATTTTTGATTTTTTCAAACATTTTAGGCGCCTCCTCTAAAAAGATATCTGTTACCATATCACAGATTTAAGATGGTGACAACTTTTGAGAGCTGGCCGCCCGCCCAACAAAGTTAGGACGAGGCGAGCCTCGCTCAAAAATTACACAGTAATTTTTGAGCCCATGGGAGGAATCGAACCCCCGTACACGGTTTACGATACCGTTGCTCTACCACTGAGCTACACGGGCTTAGTTTTAATTAACAAACGTCCTTCTTGAGCTCTTTTACTTTTAGCTCTATTATTTCGTCCATTCCCCCTATTAAGTGCGGCAAATGTAGAACTCAATGAATCACAATTAGGGCAAACTAAGCGGAGATTATTTTCAACATTATTTCTCCAATTACCATCAATATGATCAGCAACTAAGGGAATTTTGCCGGTTTTAATATTAATTTCTGACCATCCACATAAATAGCATTTATCTCCAAATTTTCTCCTTAAATATCTCTTTATATGTGGTGAAACCAAACCCATACTATTTAAACCTTTCACCTCCCCATTATTCCATTTTTTTATATAGGATTGGAATTGATACTCATGTTGACATCTATTGCTACAGTATTTATATCCGGGACGTGGCGTCTCTTTATTACAGCTGGGACATATCACTCTTGGTTTTCTAGGCATTGGCATGTCCTAAGTATACCTAAAAAACGACCAAAGTAAAAACGAGCTTTGGTTGTAAGTGGAATATATGGTCCACCAATGATGTTACATTAACTTCAGCCTGCCCAGAACTGCTCCTGTTTGTTTGATTCTATCGTTATGCTACCTTATTTTTAGCTGATTTACAAAAAACTCGCTTCAAGGAGGTGGCCGATGAACCGCCCTGAGAATGATGTTCCAAATTACATTAGGTCGCTACTCGATCGCGGGGCCACAATTCTGATTTTTCAAGAATATATCGGTGCTACAGCACAAGAATATAAAACTGTTTTAGTCCATCGAAATAGCGGCATAGTTATTTTATACGACCGGCCGCTACCATTTATAATTCAGTCGAATGGCAAAATTATTGAAAATGTGGCAATTCCCAGGCCACCGAATGACTACCACCCATCATAAGATGGGTTTTTTATTAGGACTTACGCGTAAGTCCTAATTTTTACATGAAAAAAGGGGGCACTCACTTGAGGAGCGACCCCGCACAAACCATCTCAATATCTAAATCAAAATACGAATCCTACAACAACACTACTGACGAAAGCGTTGCCCAATCTCTGGCCAGATCCTTTCGGGCCAACTTTATAAAACCCTTGCTCCGCACCAAGGCGAATTCTTGCCTTGATATCATGCGTTATGGTCCAAGAGAGGCCATAGAAATCATATCTGACATCATGCTCATAAACGTGGCCTCTAAGAATAATACGGGTACCGTCTTTGAGCCAACCGCCGGCAACTGTCGGCCCATATGTCCAATAGCTTTGGCCAGGGCCGAGATCATGAAATCTGATATTTCTCAAAGTACCGCCACCGCCAATGAACAAGCCACGACGACTTTTCCAAAATATTTCGCCAGTCACACCATACCGGGTCACGTCACCATAACTTATCTTATCCGTCGGACTGAACTTACCTGTAACGTGAGACCAGTGATTCTCATGATAACTCTCTAGACCGGCGCTTACGCTCACGACAGGCCACTTGTAACCTAGCTGGCCGGCATGACCGATATTAACAACTACCGGAATTTTGGTTTCTGCAAAAACAGAAACGCAGCAAAAACAAAAAATAGAGAACATACAAAAATTACAGGTTTTCAGGCGCATATCGTATCCTCCAAAATTGTTAAATAAACTACGACTATACTAGCATGATTAACATACTCCAGTCAAATTGAGACTAATTAAAAGCCTGGATTAGCCGGCATTCTATCAGATTGGTTAGATTAAATTAAAAGCTAACTGCCCTTATGTTTATGAGGATAGAACCTATTGGCAGAACACCACCGAGCTATTTTATATACCAAGCCTTATGTCAGAAATATAATTAAGTAAAAAATTATAGAGAGGATAAGGAAAGTAAGCGCGCTATATTTAATAAACCCATAAGATACTCTGTGTTGAAATAAACGATAGCCGTAGTAACTCAAGAATGAATAATCGTAGTTTAGGCTTGGCTCTAACCTTTTTCTTAAATTAAACTCCCATTTCGTTAGTGGGCAGTATCCTAACAATAGTTCGGATAGTAAGGTTATGGCTAATGTCAAAAAATACAAATAACTTATTGAAGGAAATATCCAGCCAAAAAGCATAATTCCAACTATGACTAAGCGCACCGAGAGTATCACGTTGGCAAGAATTTTATACCTCATTTCAATGTTCTTTTCAGGGCAATCTATGTTTAGTTGATTTTACTTGCCCAGAGTTATGCTTCTTTAGTCTCTCGGACAAGTTATTTGTATAGCCGACATAAATTCTTTTATCTTTGAGGCTTTGTAGAATATAAATATAAAACATACTTCGAGTGAGCGGGTCGCCCGCCCAATAAAGTTGGGACGAGGCGAACCTCGCTCAAAATTTGTGAACAAATTTTGAGCGGGTAAGGGGAGTCGAACCCCTCTCTCGACCTTGGGAAGGTCACGTAATACCGATATACCATACCCGCCTTCGCTCGCTGTAGCGAGCTTCGGCGGGCAAGCCCGCTAAAATTCGCGAAGGCGAGAGTTCTCTACTTTAAAAACCACCCCGCTTATCCGCCAAATACTCCCACCATGATTTCAGGTTTTTAATATATTTACTTTCAAAAATTTTTGATGGTCGTACGACATTATTAACTGCCTCGACACTGCTGTCCTGTGTTTTTTGATAAACATAAACCACTTTTTCATCCGGTTTTTTATAATTCAACTTCAGCCTGGCCTGGCGTTCAAAATAAGCATCGCTATTAAGATAGTCGCCCAACCGCTCCAGTTCAGAAGCAGACCTTTTGACTTCGGCAATTTTCTTATCCAGATTATTTAATTCTTTATTGGTTGCCACCAAGGCTGGTTCTATTTTCAAAAACGAAATAACAAGGAAACCAGCCACAATCAAAGCGATAACCGTAAACCATTTTGAGTGTAAGATTTCGTTAAACATGCTTTGCCGGAGTATCGTTAGTCAATACTGACCGCATGCCATCCTGCCGAATTTGATTAATCAGCTCAACCGTCTCATCGGGATCGGCAATTTTTTCAAGAACAATCTCGTTTTCAGATGCCGTCCTGATCTTGAGGTCGCCATAATCGTACATCGAAGCGCTGACCCCTTTTTTGTCATAAGAAACCTCGAGAATGTCTTTGTATAAAAGCTCGGTTACGGTCTTAGAGAAAAATCCGTACTGCTCATTTTCAACAACCCGCTGGTTAGTTATAATCAGAACATTATTGCGCCAAATGTAATACTTATATAGAACTACCATGGTAACCAACAACACGGCAAAGACTAGCACCCAGCCCCAGTAACCGAAAAAATCAAAACCAAGCGCATACCGCACGGCCAAAAAACCGACGATTACAAATGGCCAACTAAAAAATGCAGGCATCAGAAATATCACATGCTGACGCGCGACCTTGATTAATTGCTCATTTTGCCGTAGAATTATAGGCATAATTAGTATAAAGTTTTTCAAGTTTATCAAGTTCCTCAAGTTAATTGATCCGCATAACTTTATAAACTTTATGAGCTTGATGAACTTTTAACTCGCGATGTTCTCAAAACGAGCGATAAAATATATCTCCATCGTCGTCGCCTTTCTCACGATCATCTCCATGGTCGCCTTTTTGCTCATCCCTCTGTTGGGATAGTAAGGAAACCTCAATAACCCTAATCACATTATACCCGCCACCATGCTATTTGACAAATAGTCAGTGTTTTGTTAGACTATAACAGCTCTACT
>CAYHQI010000025.1:0-9228 GCA_964358785.1 uncultured Candidatus Saccharibacteria bacterium | reverse complement strand
CGAAGCGGCGGGGGAACTAATAGCGGGGCAGCCGATACTAATTCTTTGAGCAAGGGCGTGCTTGCCGCGGAAGAAACGAACTTTGATTTCGGGACGGTATCGATGGCAAAGGGCAAGGTTTCCCATCTATACAAACTGAAAAATAACAGCGGTGATTCAGCTGTGGTGTCCAAAATCTATACTTCATGCATGTGTACCGCCGCAACGTTTATACACGGCGATAAAAAAATGGGTCCATTCGGTATGCCTGGCCATGGCTTCGCGCCAAAAGTTAATGACACTATAAATTCGGGAGAAGAAGCGGATGTGGAGGTGGTTTTTGATCCGGCGGCTCACGGGCCGGCCGGTATTGGTCGAATAGACCGCGTGGTATTCGTGGAAACCGAATCCGGACTGCCAATACAGTTAAAATTTACGGCAGTAGTCACCCCGTAACTAGGACTTCCGCGCTTTCGCCACGAAGCCCGAAAACTTAAGGGCTTACCGTGGCTCAAGCCCTGCGGATTTGCCCAAGTTCTTCGTTAAAAAGTTCCGTTTGAGCTCGACGTACTTCGGTACGCCTCGCTCAATACTCACTTTTTGCCTCGAACTTGGCCAAACGCGAAAGTCCTAAGTAATATTATGACCACTAAAAAAAATCTTATAATATTGGTTGCCATCGGCGCGCTGTTTCTGGGGGCGGTTCTGTTATTTCGTTCAGTTGGCGTGGGTGGCGCTATTTTATGGAAGTTTTCCGATGGCGGTAAATGGTTACTGCCGTTGGTTGCGGTTGCGGCCTTAGTTGATAGCATAAATCCATGCGCCTTCTCAATTTTGCTTCTGACTATTGCGTTCTTATTTAGTATGGGACGCTTGCGTTCAAGTATTCTTAAGATCGGTGGGCTCTACATATTCGGTATATTTCTGGCATACCTTTTGATCGGTCTGGGGATTCTGAACGCTCTGCACCTGTTTAACACCCCGCACTTCATGGCAAAGGTGGGGGCGACGCTTTTGGTCGCTTTCGGGCTGATTAACATCTTCGAAGTTATTTGGCCAAAGTTCCCCATCAAATTGCACATTCCTCATTCAGCTCATCACAAGATGGCCGAACTGATGGATAGAGCTACCGCGCCTACGGCATTTTTGTTGGGGGCATTGGTTGGGGTCTGCGAATTTCCCTGCACCGGCGGACCGTATCTGGCGGTATTGGGTTTGTTGCATGACGCAGGTAAGTTCTGGAGCGGATTTAGGTATCTGATTTTCTACAACTTGATTTTTGTTTTACCGCTTATAATTATTCTCCTGATCGCGTCTAATCAGAGCGTACTGGCCAAAGTCCAGGTCTGGCAGAATCAAGAACGCAAACAAGAGCGTCTGATTGCCGGTGTTTTGATGACGGCGCTCGGGGTCTTAATTTTCATCTTATGATTACAGCGATACTTTTAGTTTTAGTGATTACGGTAATAGTCGTGGCGTTGAATAAATCGTTGCCATTTAAGGTGTGTCCGATTTGCGCCGGTATAAGCGGAAGTTGGCTGATATTAACCGCCGGTATCTTACTGGCGCGCTGGTCGGGGGATTATAAGCTACCGATCGCGATGCTGATGGGTGGAACGGTGGTGGGCATTGCCTTTCAGGGCGAGGCTAAGTTTGAGTGGGCTAAAAAAGGCATCTATATGTGGAAGGCACCGGTGATAATACTCGGTATGCTTGTGGCCTATTGGTTGTTCAAAAACATGAGTTTGATGACTCTTGCGGTCGAAATCGCGGCTCTGGCAATCTTAATGTATTCGTTTTTCATCAGGTCCCATAATATCAGCAAGCACGAAAACGATAAACATATTACCGAATTGGAAAATAAGATGAAAAACTGTTGTTAATTTACATTGCTGAATAAAAAAGCATATGCTTTTTTATTCAGCAATCAGATATTATGGGTAATCAAAACAAAAAAATTAGTTCATATGTTTATGCCATTCTGGTTTTGGCGGTTTTCCTGGGTATTTTCGTTTGGCGAGCGGGAACGGGCGGTAAGGTTGGTGCCAGCGTGGTCGAACTGGCCGCTTGCTTGGCTTCCAAAAATATCACCATGTATGGCGCCGACTGGTGTCCGCATTGCCAGAATGAGAAAAAGGCCTTCGGCGATGCCTTCAAACAAGTGCCTTATGTCGAATGTCCCGACAATCCGCAAAAATGTATTGATGCCGGTATCAAGAGCTATCCGACCTGGGTTTGGCCCGACGGCAAGCGGCTTGAGGGTGAGCAGGGGATTGAGAGGTTAGCGGAAGAAAGCGGGTGCAATTTAAGTAATTAAAATTATATAGACAGAGTCGGTACTCCTTAACACCGACTCTGTCTGTCAAAAATAATGATAAACTTCCTAAAAAACAATTACACAAAAATTAAAACGGCATTGGCTTGGCTGGCCGGTTATCTGAAAAAGCCGCAAATCCTGGGGCCGCTTAGCGTATTTCTGGCCTTTGTCGTTTTCGCCTACGCCTTTTTTGACATAAGCCTGGTTATAAAGCAGGGGCCGTTAGCCGATAAACTGTTTGGTTCCCAGGAATCGCGCGTCCAGAGCCGCGCCGACAAGAAACTTGCTCAACTGGAAGCCGTGGTTTTGCCGCAGGAGGGCGCTATTTTGCCGGTAGTTTGGGGCGATTTGGGCAAGAAAATGGTAGATGTGGGAATAATAGATGCTGATAAATTTGAGAAACTATACATAACTAGAGGTGGGTTGAGCGAGGAAGAACGCGAGCTATTATATGGAATAGGTAATGGCCAATTGAAAATTACTGTCCAAAACTCCGGTCTTTGGCTTAATCTTTTGTGGGCGCTGGGGTTGGCCAATAAAAATGAGATTCTTGAAAAAGGGCCGATGGTGGATAAAAAATACGGAGGCGATGCCAGCCGTTTCGCTTCTACCGGCGGCTGGACATTGGCCAAGGGGAACGTTATGAACCATTACAGTATGCACCGCCTTATTGTTCTGACGCCAGAACAACAGGAGATGGTCGTCAAGATAAGTCAGGGTATCTACCGTCCATGCTGTGGTAATTCCACGTATTTCCCCGATTGTAATCACGGTATGGCCATGCTGGGACTGCTGGAGCTGATGGCATCGCAGGGGGCAAACGAGCAGGAAATGTATAAAACCGCGCTTATGGTAAATGCCCTTTGGTTTCCCGATACCTATTTGACCATTGCCAAGTATCTTGAATCAAAAAACGTTCCCTGGAATAAGGCAAATCCTAAGGAAATTCTGGGAGTTGATTATTCAAGCGGGTCGGGTTACGGCCGGATTCGTGCAGAAATTGAGCCGGTCAAGCCAAAGAGCGGCGGCAGTTGCGGAATTTAATAACGGGTTTTAGTGCTAGATTTTAGATTTTAGGTTAAAATTAAGAAAATGGCAGAAAATCAAAAACAAATTTATACATGTCCCATGCACCCGGAAGTGCGAAAAACCGAACCCGGCAAATGTCCGGGGTGCGGCATGGATTTGATTCCCGTCTCCGTTGAAACTACGGAGGGCTGGTCCAAAAAAAGGAAGCCGGATGGCTATGATGTTTCGGAGCTAAGTCAAAAGGACCACGAAATGGCGATGACCAATCCCCAGATGGCCAAGCAGATGGAGCAAGATATGCGCCACCGGTTTTGGGTTTCGTTTTTGCTTTCAATCCCGATTTTACTATACTCGCCGGTTGGCGAGAAAGTTTTGGGTCTAATTCTGCCCTCGCCGATTCCGATAAATTGGCTGTTGCTTATTTTGACTACCCCCATTGTTTTCTGGACCGGTTCAATTTTTATAACCGGCACTTACTACTCGCTCAAGGCGCGCAAGCTCAATATGTCGGTGTTGATTGCGACCGGTGTGCTGGCGGCTTATCTTTTTAGCGTTTTGCTGACCGTAATACGGCCGGGAGCAGAGACATTCTATGAGGCGGCGGCCTTGCTGGTTACCTTCGTGCTTTTCGGTCATTGGATGGAAATGAAATCCCGGCGCGGCACTTCTGACGCGCTCCGCGCGCTCTTTGACCTTGTGCCGCCGCAGGCGAAGGTCATTCGCGATGATAGGGAAATCACAATCCCAAGCGCCGAAATTGTTCATGATGACATCGTAGTATTACGGCCAGGCGATAAGGTGCCGGTAGACGGTGTCATTACCAACGGCGAAACTTCAATTGACGAGTCGTTGGTTACCGGAGAATCAATCCCCGTGGTGAAGAAAGTTGGTGATAAAGTTGTGGGCGGCTCGGTGAATCAAACCGGCGCGGTCAAGTTTAAGGCCACCCAAGTCGGCGCCAACACGGTTTTGGCTCATATAATTAAGCTTGTGGAAACTGCCCAGAACTCCAAAGCCCCCGGCCAGCGCATTGCCGATAGGGCGGCGGGGTACCTAGTCGTAGTAGCTATCGGTTCCGGTCTTCTGGCGTTTTTTGGCTGGTATTTCGTTGCCGACGCAGCCCTTATTACTGCTTTGACATTCGCGGTATCTACTGTAGTTATCGCTTGTCCCGATGCTTTGGGGCTGGCAACTCCTACCGCAGTAGCCGTTGGTACCGGCATTGGCGCCAAACACAACATTTTAATCAAAGACGCGGCCACGCTGGAAAACACTTCGCGGCTCAACGCGATTATTCTTGACAAAACGGGAACGTTGACCGAAGGCAAACCGCAGGTTATGGATGTCATGGCGTTCAATGGTTTTACCGAACATCAGGTGCTCCAATACGAAGCCAGTCTTGAAGCGGGTTCCAACCATCCTTTGGCGAAAACAATTTTTGAAGAAACCAAGAAGCGCAACGCCCTACCGCTTAAACTGGTGGAGAATTTTGAATCCATTGCGGGCTATGGACTCAAGGCGCGAATTGGCGGTAAAATAGTTTTTGCCGGCAAAGAAAAATTGCTTAAAGATAATGGTATTTCAACTGAATCCGTGAGTAGCACTCTTAACCGATTGGCTGGCGAGGGCAAAACCTTGAGCTTATTGGCCGTTGACGGAGTTTTTGCCGGTGTTATCGCCGCCGCCGATCCGTCCAGGGCAAATTCTAAAAAAACCATCACGGCGCTCAAGAAGCTGGGCATGGAGGTGGTGATGATTACTGGTGATCACGTAAAAGTGGCGGAAGGCATTGGCAAGGAGTTGGGTATTGACCGGGTATTTGCCGAGGTAGTGCCGGAAGATAAGGCGAAATACGTCAAAAAATTACAAGAAGAGGGCAAGTTCGTGGCGATGGTTGGGGATGGTATCAATGACGCGCCGGCGCTTGCCCAAGCGGATATCGGCATCGCCATTGGCGCCGGCACCGATGTCGCCATTGAGACCGGCAACATCGTGCTCATGAAATCAGACCCGTATGACATTGTGGCGGCGATTCGTTTGAGTAAGGCAACCGTGACTAAAATGAAGCAAAACCTCTTCTGGGCGGCGATTTATAATTTGCTGGCCATCCCTGTTGCTGCCGGCGTGTTTTATAGCTCCCTGGGCTGGTCACTGCGTCCTGAAATCGCCGCGCTCTTGATGTCGGCATCTTCTATAATCGTTGCGACTAATGCGGTGTTGCTCAAAAGAGTAGAACCGAAATTAAAACTCTAAGCCCATTTTTTGTTTTTTATTTTTGGGTTACAATACAGTTATGTCCGAAGAGGCCGAATCAATAAAAAAGTATGTTCGGGCGGCCAATTATATTTCCGCGGCCCAAATCTATCTGCGCGATAATTTTTTGCTTGACCGCCCTCTCGCGGCGGAAGACATAAAGCCTCGTCTTTTGGGGCATTGGGGCACTTGCCCGGGCATTAATTTTGTTTACGCCAACCTAAACTTTCTCATTAAAAAGCATGATTTGGACATGCTTTTTATTTTAGGACCCGGGCATGGTTTTGCCGCTTTGCAGGCAAATCTTTTTATTGAGGGCACGCTTACTAAATATTACCCGGAAGCGACACCCAATATCGCCGGTTTAGGCTATATCATCAAAAACTTCAGCTGGCCCTACGGCTTTCCAAGCCATAGTAATCCAGGCGCGCCCGGAGTGATCTTGGAAGGCGGCGAGCTGGGCTACGCTTTATCAACGGCTTACGGAGCCGTTCTGGACAATCCTAATTTGATAGCCGTTTGCGTTGTCGGCGACGGTGAAGCGGAAACCGGCGCTACGGCAACCGCTTGGCATTTAAATAAACTAGTTGACCCTGTATTAAACGGCACGGTTCTGCCCATTTTGCATTTGAATGAATTTAAAATTTCCGGTCCGACGATCTTTGGACGGATGTCAAACCGCGAATTAAAGTCGCTTTTTTACGGCTACGGTTATGAACCGCATATCGTCAGCGGTGGCGCTAATGTTTATGAAAAGATGCTTGAAATATTGGAATCCTGTGTTTCAAAAATAAAACAGATCCGACACGAAGCGCGAAATGGTACGGCCCGTTCGATAAACTCAAGGCAAGCTAGCAAGCCTCCGCGTTTCCCGATGATTATTTTAAAAACACCCAAGGGCTGGACGGGCATCAAAAAACTTAACGGTGAAAAATTGGAAGGCAATTATCTTTCTCATCAAGTGATAGCAAAAAATGCCCGCGAAAATGCCAGTGAAAGAAAGGCGCTTGAAAAATGGCTGCGTTCGTACGAGTTCAACGAACTTTTTGACGGACAGAATGGTTTTGCACTGGAGATTAAAGAAAATATTCCGCCGCCGGTCTTGAGGATGGGGGATAATAGATGCGCTTTTGGCGGTGAGTCAGCCTATAAGCCGCTTATTTTGCCGGAGACTATTTTTTTTAGCGAAGATGCCGCATCGCCCGGTACTATCGGTTCCAGCAGTATGCGTCGAGCCGGACTTTTTCTGAATGAGGTTTTTCGTCTGAACGAGCAAAACCGCAATTTCAGATTTTTTTCCCCAGACGAAACCTATTCCAACAAGTTGGATGAAATTTTTAAGACAGTCAAGCGTTCGTTCGTTTGGCCGATAAAATCGACGGACACAGATATGGCGCATTCCGGCAGAGTAATCGAGATGTTGAGCGAGCACAGCTTGCAGGGGCTGATGCAGGGTTACATTCTGACGGGTCGACATGGAGTCCTCGCGTCTTACGAGGCCTTTATCCAGATTATTACCAGTATGGCCGACCAGTATGCCAAATTTTTAAAAATTGCCCGCGATATTCCGTGGCGTGGCGATATCCCGTCGCTGAATTATATCCTGACTTCATCCGGTTGGCGGCAGGAACATAATGGCTTTTCGCACCAAAACCCTGGTTTTATCGATGATATGCTTCAACGGCAGGGTTGTTTCGTGAAGATATATTTCCCACCCGACGGCAATTCTACTTTGGCTTGTTTGAGGTCTTGCTTGGCGTCTAAAAAAGAAATCAATATCATAGTTGCCGGCAAGACACTTGAGCCGCGTTGGCTGACGCCGGAGCTGGCTCAAAAAGAGCTTGAGCGCGGCCTTATGGTCTGGGATTTTGCCAGTGATCCAGATCCGGATATCGTACTTGCGGCTGTCAGCGACTATTTGACCAAGGAAACGCTGGCGGCAATTGATGTTGTTAAAACGGAAGCGCCGGAGATAAAAATGCGCTTCGTTAATATTATGGAGCTCACTGCTTTAGGTATTGGTAATCAAGAGTGCCGGGCGCCCTTCCATGATTTTAACGATTACTTTACCACCGATAAACCGGTTATATTTAATTTTCACGGTTATCCGCAGACCTTAAAACAAATCGTTTTTGATTATCAGAATGACGGGAGGCGTTTTTCTATACATGGTTACATTGAGAGCGGTTCGACTACGACGCCATTTGATATGCATGTCAGGAACCGGACCAGCCGTTATCATTTGGCGATGGAAGTTTTTGAAAAAATGGCGCAGAGGAATATACTAGACAAAGATAAAAAAGAAATGCTGGTGCAGAAATATCAGAAAAAATTGGACGAACACGGCGAATACATAAGAAATAACGGAGTAGATCCCGACGAAATAGAAAATTGGCAATGGCTGAAAAAATCTTGGTAATAAATCCAGGCAGTGCTTCCAAAAAATACGCCCTTTATGAGGATGGGCGGGAGTTATTTTACGCCCATTTTGAGACCGAAGCCGGCAAGATACTCCTGACGACAAAAACGCCGGCCGGCGAGGAAAAAAAGAATTTGGAAGCAGGTGATTTCCAACTAGCCATAGGGCATACTTTGAATCTGATGACAGAAAAAGGTATTATCGCCGGCAAGGATGATTTGAGCGCCATTGGCGTTCGCGTGGTTGCTCCCGGAGATTTTTTTCTGGAGCACCGGCCTTTGGATGAAAAATATCTTTCCAAACTTAGAGAAATAAGTCTGGAGGCGCCTCTGCACATCTTGCCGACGCTTAAAGAAATTGAAGCGGCTACCTCTTTGTTTTCGGATTTGCCGTTTTTTGGCATATCAGACAGCGCTTTTCATAGACAGATGCCGGCTTATGCCAGGAACTATGCCATCGCCGGCGAAGACGCTGCGCGTTTTGATATCTATCGTTTTGGCTATCACGGGCTTTCGGCGCAATCGGTTTTGAGAAAACTGGAAGAAAATTTGGGAGTGATGCCGGCGAGGATTATTATTTGCCACTTGGGCGGTGGCGCGAGCGTTACTGCCGTCAAAAGCGGAACGAGTATAGAAAATTCAATGGGCTTTTCTCCGCTCGAGGGTTTGCCTATGAGTACCAGGGTCGGCAATATAGATGCCGGAGCGATTATCCATTTTGCCCAAAAGACGGGCCTTACACTGGTCCAACTTGAAGATTACTTCAACCATAAGAGCGGACTTCTGGGTTTAAGCGGCAAGACCGGTGATGTGCGCGAGCTGATCAAACTCGAGAAAGACGGCGATGAAAAAGCGGCTTTGGCGCTCAACGCCTTCGCTTACGCCGTCAAAAAATACATTGGCTCATATTTTGCGGTTCTGGGCGGTCTGGATATTTTGGCGTTTTCCGGCGCCATAGGCGACCGTTCGCCTATCATGCGCGGGCGTGTCTGCGACAATTTGGGCGCGCTGGGGATATTATTGGATGAAGAAAAAAATAATTCAACGGTGGAAAAAATGGGTTTCATCCATAATTCCTGGTCGTCCGTTAAAATTGTTGTTATACCCACGGATGAAATGACGGAAATTGCCGTTGAAGTTGATAGATTTTTTTAAAAACATGTTTTTCGTGGTATAATTAAATTGGTCACAATGTTTTTAATGTTTTTTCTTTTTCTTGTATTTCCAGTTTT
>CAYHQI010000024.1:0-9306 GCA_964358785.1 uncultured Candidatus Saccharibacteria bacterium | reverse complement strand
GCGGAAACATTTTTTTATTTTTTAACATAGAAATTTCTACGGTAAGGCCGCGCATTGTGCAGTGCAAGCACGATATTGCGTTTGGCATCCTGATTCACCATACGGATTAGGTTCGCAGATATCTGGTCCAGGCTGACCGGTATCCGAATCTATGGGGCCAGTGGTGCAAACCGTAGTTAGGCTGGCCTGGCAATTGCTTAGTTCTCTTTGGCAGGCGCTGGAACATTCTGTGCTAGTGGTAGTTCCAATATAAGGATCTTCTTTAAGTTCGTTTGCCCCTGGTGGCGGTGTTGATTGAGGAACGTATGCTGGCGTCGCCTTATAACCGCCTTGGCCGGTGAAATTGAGCATACGATTGCTTACGTTTGATAGAACAGCGTTAAGTAAATTAAGTATGACATCCGTCACTTGAGTGGCTCCGCCAACGCGTTTGAGTTTGCTATCAAGCGCGCTAGTCGCGGCTTTTCCCAGTACTTGGCCGGGAGTTACTTCTTTGCCCATAAAAGCGCATCTCGTGATATTAGTTAGATTATCGCTTGCGTCGGCGTTAGATCTTTGTACCCCGGGAAGACTCGCTCCAACACAGCCGGTAGGACTTGCCCCACCAGTTCGGCCCAATGCCTGACTCAAGAATCCCTGTCCGGCAATTGATTTATCTCGGGAACTTTGCAGTTCTGTTTCGATTTGTTTTTGTTGTTCGCTAAGAGCGATTGAGTATGTGCCGAAAAAATTGTTTTGTGGTTGTATTAATTTATTCCAAGTAGCCCAGCCACCGCCAGCGGCGAAGTCATTTTTAAATACATTGGCATTAAAATTTGACGGCAAGCTACACCGCGTTAAATCTTGTAAGGAAGGTAGCCCGGTAATGTTTGTTTTTTGCTGGAAAACAGTCGCCGTACCGACTTTAACCTTTGATCCGGCAAGGGCACCCACATATCCTGGTATGTTTGCTCCGAATGCCTGTTGAAGATTTGTTTTTAAGTAAGGACATAAGTTTGCATCGGCCAATACCGCCCGGAAAATATCATTACCTCTCGCTTGCGATTCCAAAGTATTATTACGCCAACTTAAAATGAAACTGGGAACCTGTTGTGTCAAACCTGAAATCAGGCCATTGGTGCTATTTAGCAGTTTATTTTCGAGTGAGTTACCTAACTTCCTGACTAACGGATAAACAATAAATTCTTTCAGAAAATACTGAATTTTTTGTCCCGTAGTTGTAACGGCAGTGGTAGTGTTAGCGGTAAGATTCGCGGCATCAATTACGGGTAGTAGGGCCTCGGCTTGTTTTATTGACAATCCAAAATTGGCGATAAAGCTAAAAACAATAGCTAGAATAAGTATCTTCTTAGTATTATCTTTAAAAATCATTATGGTGATTGGAGGAAGCCGTTTGCCGATTGGAGCATTTGCAAAATTGAATCCAGCGGAATATTTTGTTTTATGGCAAGTTGAGTTATTGAGTTTAAAATATTAGCAAGTGATAAAAAAGAAGATTGAACTTGGTTCAAGGCAAAACTAGCCCGCATGGGATCTTCTTCAAGATTCCGCATTATTTTGAAAGAGTTGGCTAGCTGGGCGAATGTTAACGTCGTGGCCCGATGTATTTCCTTCCAGCTAGACGGTACTTCGATCGCTCGCAAGGAGTAATAGGTATTTTCATAGTAAAGGTGATACGTGGAATTCGGAGTCGCTATTTCGTTTATTCCTGCAGAAGGGAAAACTCCCGCTTCAACGATGAAAGAAATTGATTTCAGGTATTTTTTAACCGCTTCCTCGCTATTGTCGTCAATTATTTTCATATCTGAATCTGTCGGTGGTGGCAGATAAATGCTTAATGCCCCCTCATTGTTGACGCTCTCCAAGATATCGGCGTACTGCTTTTCATTAACTTGAGTTGCGTCCAGCTCTCCCGAGTCGTTGATTATTGAGGCAATTGTTAAATTCATAAGGCGATCGGTTAGATTGGCGGTTGGTGATCGAAGTGAAACACCAGTAACCCCGGATTTGCTATTTGCTGAAGCGTCAGAAGGATCGTAACCGCTGGCGATCTCTTCTCCGTCTAAATAGCCATCGCCGTCAGTATCTTTGGTATAAGCATCTAAGCCGTAAATTATTTCGTCTCTATCCGACAGTCCATCGCCGTCGCTATCGCGTTCCAGGGGGTTTTCGATCTGGGCCGACAAAACGGAAGGTACTTTTAATGAATTTGCCGTTTGAACGCTGTGTTTAAAATATAAACCTACTCGGACCACAAGAAAGCCGGCGATTAATAGCAATATTCCCAGCGTTACTTTTAATTGTTTGCTCATAATGTTTGTGGCGCTAGCCTCCCGCTAGACGGTAAAAAGTTTACAGTTTACAGTGGGCAGTTTACAGTTATGATTCTCGTTTAGATTCCAATTTTTGTATCATTGCGTTCAACATTTTATGAACTTCTTTTAGTAGAGATTCGGATTTGGAAAAGTTTATACTTGGATAAATACCTCTTGAGATAATAAGTTGCGTTTCTAATTCAGCAGCAGAACCATAAGAAATTCTTAGAAATTGTATAAATTCTTTGAGGCTCTTTCTTTGTTGGCCTTCGGCGATATTAGACGGAATTGAGATAGCCGCCCTCCGCATTTGGCTCGATAAACCATAAAGCTCATCCTTGGGTAACAATTTAGTAGTCATGTAAATTTCTTTTACCAACTCGATAGCCCTTTGCCATACCACTAGTTCCCTATAAGTTGTTAGCATTTTTAAAAGACTTGGACCTCCCAACCCAAGACTGTATTTTTCTGTAAACTGTAAGCTGTAAACTGAAAACTATTAACAATCCCAAACTCCCCAAAATCATCGGGGTATCTCCTAATCTATTATACCACGATTGTTGTTGTGTAATGTCCACGCTACCTGTTAATATCCCTGCCCCGTTAGAGGCAGAGCCTCTAACGGGGTGTGCTCCACTTATTTTTACTATATTTCCCCGACTATCTATGATATGAGAACGGCCCATATTTGTCGCAGTTATAATCGGTTTTTTGTTTTCAGTAGCCCGAAAACGGGTAATGGCTAGCATCTGATCGGCAATCGTACGATTGCCGTGGAAAACTCCATAACTGGCCATACTGACAATCACATCAGCATTTTGGCTGGTTTCGTTTGTTACGTCTGGTGAAATAAGTTCCGAACATATTAAGGGCGCGACGCTAAACTCGTCGCGGAAGCCTACCGTCGAAACTTTTTTCTTACCTACATTGAGCTCTCTAAGTTCACCGAACTGGGAGACGGTTAGCTTAGAAAACAAGTTGGTGACGACCCGTATCGGATAGGGCAGAAACTCGCCTCCCGGTGTAAGCAGGCGCTTGTCATAGAAGTCGAGTATGTCGTTTTGAGTATCCAGCGAAAAGACCCGAGAATAAACTAGACCGGTTGATTCCATAATTCTGCCGCCCGAGATGATAAGGCCGGGTTCTTTAAATAATCCGGAAAAATAATTTTGAATTTGAGCAGGTGTAAGAAATAAAGACAGATTTTTGAAAAAATCGCTCGCTTCGGGAAAAACAATAAGCTGGCTCTCGGGATATTCTTTGGCCACACGATCTAGCAATTCAAGTTGTTCCTTGAAACCGGCCAATGTTTCCTGCGGACTGGGCGACAGTTTAGTTTGTTGGGCGGTTTGGATAATGGCGAAATTTATTTGTTTGGCGCTTTCTCGTATTGCGACTTGGAACTTAATTAATTTTGGCCCAAAGACAGCCGCAACAATGACTAATCCAATGAAGATGCTCTTTACAAGGGTGCTTTTTGTAAACTTTGTAAATCTTTTTAGGAGAATCCAAAAAATCAGGCAATTTACAAAAATGACTACAAAAGTTACCCCATAAATGCCGACAAGTGATGCAAGTTTAAGCGCGAGAGGATTGTCGGCAAGCGCATAGGCTAAATTACCCAGCGTCCAATGTGGTCCGAAAAGCGAGCCAGAGCCCGCCCACAGGAAACTAAAGCCCCACGAGCGGAGATATTCAAGCAGGACGAACAGAGCGGGAGTAGTCAGAAGTAGTTTGTAGTTTGTAGTTTGTAGTTTGTAGTTTTCTAATTTTTTACTGAACGCTAGCCCAAAGATTCCCCAAAACATCGCCATGCCAGCTGAACTGATAAAATAAATCAGTAGGACTATTAAAAAAGATAGGGCGCCGTTTTGGATGCCCAGCGTGTCGAGCGGGTGGACAGACAAAAGCCAGCGGAAAATTATTAAAAAGTAAACTACGCCCGCTGTGAGGCCAACTGTAAAAGATGGTTTTTGTTTGAGAGACCAGAGAAGCGGAATTAGTCCAATCCATGCCAGCCAGCTTAGATTTGAGCTAACGAAACCCCAGCCCGGATATGCTAGGGCTAATAGTAAACCGCTTAGTGCGGCAAGAGCGTGGTAACGATACTTTGCCATTCCTCGATAGTTAGCGTTTCGGCACGGCGCGTCGGGTCTATGCCGATTGATTTTAATTTTTCTTCAACAGGTTTTTTATCTAGCCCTAGTTCTCGCATTAGATTATTAGCCAGCTGTTTTCTCTTGCCTGCAAATCCGGCTTTTACTATTTTGAAAAACTCTTTTGTACTTGCTCTAGTTGCAGGTTGCGGGTCGCTAGGTACTAATTTTACAATCGCTGAATCTACTTCGGGTTGCGGATAAAAGCTTCCGTGCGAGACATAACTTATAATTTTAGGTTGGGCGTAATACTGAACCGAAACCGCGAGCAAGCTCATCTTCGGTGGCTTGGCGCAAATTCGTTGAGCGACCTCTTTTTGGAGCATCAATAGCAACAGTTCTGGTCGTGGCCAACTCTCTAAGACTATTCTTAAAAGGTGAGAAGTCAGATAGTAAGGAATGTTTCCAACTAGTTTGTAGTGAGTAGTGGGTAGTGAGTAGTGGGTAGGATTAAATTTTAAGATATCATCCTCTATTATTTTAACACGTTTTTCATTAGCGAACTTAGTTTTAAGATAGTTAGCCAGTAGACGGTCTTTCTCGACGGCAACGATATTCGCGCCGGTTGCGGCTAGTAGTTCGGTCAAGGTGCCCAGGCCGGGCCCAACTTCGACGACGGTATTGTTTTGCGTTAATTCCAGAGTAGTGACAATCTTTTTGTAAGTTCCCTCGTTAATCAAAAAATTCTGCCCAAGCGATTTTTTGGGTTTAATGCCTAATTGATTAAGCTCATTTTTTATTTGGGTAATAATAGACATGCGCTAAAAACGGCTTTTGCTTTTTAAACCAATCCACTAATTAGAAGCGAACTATTTAATTTTTCGTCATTCATCTGTCAACTGATAAATTAGCGGAGCAAGCGTTAAAAATTGTCGGGTAACACTAAGACTAGTCGGAAAACGCGTAGAAAACAAGGAATGAAATGACGAAGTTTTCTAGCGGTAAACGGAGAACTGGTCTGTGTCCGACAATTTAGCTTGCTCCGCGTAATTTATAGGAAGACATGATGTTGTAAGAAAAATTAAATAGTTCGCTTCAATCATATTCTATAAACTCATCAAAATATTTGGCCTTCTCTCCTTTGAGTGGTAGAAAATTTATCAAGTTTTCCGGAATTTCAAACAAAAATCTTGATGGCGCGTTAAATTGTGTAGAGCCGTAGAGATTGCGCTCGCGGCAATAAGTAAGATAAAGCCTTTCTTTGGCGCGAGTAATGCCAACATAGCAAAGCCGTCTCTCTTCTTCTAATTCTGCCGGTTCAAATAATGATCGTGAATGAGGAAAAATACCGTCTTCCATGCCGATAATAAATACTATCGGGAACTCCAGTCCTTTGGCTGAATGTATCGTCATGAGATTGATCGCATCAGCGTTTTTAGCAAGTTTGTCTGTTTCTTGGATCAGTGCCACTTCTTCAAGAAAGCTCTCGAGACCTAATTGTGACCGTTCGGTGGACTTGTCTGGCGCTGTCTTAGACAACTCTGTGGTGATGCTAGATGAATCAAATTTGCGTGTTGCGGTCAAAATTTCTTTGACGTTTTCCCAGCGCGCTTCTCCGTCACTGGTCTTATCATTTATGTATGATTCGTAGTTAGTTTTCTGGAGAATATATTTTATTAATTGGGACGGTGAGAGCTCTGTTGATTTTTGTGAAAGTTCTTCTACGAATTTGGCCAAAGATTTAAGCGATATAACTTGTTTTTGGCCAATACCTAAATCTGAAGAGGCATTTGTGAGCGTTTCTAAAATATTCTGTTTTGTTATATTTTTTATTTTTTGCCAAGTCGTTTGGCCGATGCCACGAACAGGAACATTGTAAATGCGGTTCCAGCTCACGAGATCATTCGGATTAATTGCTAATCGTAAATAGGCTAAAATATCTTTAATTTCCCGTCTTTGATAAAATTTAACTCCCCCCAGTATTCTATATTGCAATCCGTACTTAATGAGCGCTTCTTCAATGGCACGTGATTGAGCATGGGTGCGGTATAGTATGGTAAAGTCCAGCAGACTGCGCCCCTGTTTCATATTGTTTCTTATTGTTTCGATTACATAGTCGCCCTCCCGTCTTTCGTTGGCGGCTTCTTTGAGTATGATTTCTTCGCCAGCACCTTTTTCAGTCCAAAGTTTTTTGTGTTTTTGATTTGTATTTTTAAGAATTATGCTATTGGCGGCGGTTAATATATTTTGGGTTGAGCGGTAGTTTTGTTCAAGTAATATGACTTTGGCTTCAGGATAGTCTTTTTCGAAATCCAGAATATTACGGATGTTGGCCAGGCGAAATGCGTAGATTGACTGATAGTCATCACCAATAACGAAAAGATTTCTATGTCGCTTGGCGAGTAAGTTAACCCAGACATATTGACCACGATTTGTGTCCTGATATTCGTCTACTAGTATGTAGCAGAAAATATTTTGATATTTTTCCAATATTTGAGGATTTTTTTGGAAAAGTTTGACGCAGAGCATTATTAGATCATCAAAGTCTAAAGCATTATTTTGTTTAAGTGCGGTTTGGTAATTTACATAAATTGGGGCGACAATTTTTTCGAAATACTCCTTGTTTCTATCGGAAAATTCTTCATGGTCAACAAGCTCGCTTTTGAGAGCCGAGATACGGCCTAGGACATTTTTGGGGTTAAATTTTTTGGGGTCAATTTCGAGATCTTGCATAACATTTTTAATCAGGGACAGCTGGTCATCTTCGTCGTAGATTACGAAGTTTGGCGTGTAATCTAGGGCTTTTATTTCGTGTCTGAGTATGCGCAGGCATATCGAATGAAATGTACCCATCCATGGAGTGGAACTTGGAACGTGGAGCTCGGAACTTGGACCTTGCAGTAAAGCTGTTACGCGGTCTTTAATCTCTCCAGCGGCTTTATTAGTGAATGTAATAGCTAGGATATTATGTGCGGAAATGCCCCGTTCTATCATGTGAGCTATGCGGTGTGTAAGTGCCTTGGTTTTGCCACTGCCAGCGCCGGCCAATATTAAAACAGGGCCTTCTATGGCCCGCACTGCCTCGATTTGTTTATCGTTGAGATCTTTGAAAATGTGTTCCACGGAAGAATAGTCAACTTAGTTGTGGACTGGGGGGAGTCGGTTTCGACTCTCACCTGCAGAATTTTTATACGTTCTCGCAGGAGCTCGAACTAAAATTCTGGGTTTGAATGAAGCAGTTCATTCAAACCGCCGTCAGTTCGGTCTAACCACCGCCTCGCGGTTTCCCTCGTCAGCTACTCGCGAAACATCACTCCGGCGTCCGACTCCCCAAAGTAAATAATAAATTATTTACTTTTGTGGAGATAGGGAAACAATGTTCGAATATATAAAACGTAGCATAAATCAAGGTTTTTTCAAAAATAAGAATTTTATTTTTGAGGTGTATAAAAGGATTTTTATATAAATTAAAAAGGGGCAAAGCTATGCCCCTTTTGCAAGTATGGTGTCTACTCTAAATCTCAGGTAGCGCTGGGTCATTATCGGGTAGATATTAACAAATATATTAAAGATGGTCCAAGTAAGCCACTGCCACGTCATAAAAGTTGGAGGTAAATAAAGACAGAAAAAAAATAAATGTATTATTTCACAGCCAATGTTATCCGTCCTGTATGTCTCAAGAGATATCCTAGAGTATCCTTTTATCCATCGCGCTCCAATTAATCGAAATATGATATCTCCACTGGTCGGCACTATTTTTTTGTAAATTTTAACCCCGAGATATTTATAAATTTTTGCCTCAACTGGTCGTACTCTCAAGTAGTTACACCAGAAACTGTTCATAGGAAACTCCATAAATTTAAAGAGCCTTGCTGTAGTATACATTAAATTATTTTAATGTCAATTTTATTCTTTAGTTCAACTCCGCCCAACTCTCAACCAAAAACCACTTAATTGAGTGGTTTTTGGTGTTAAGTAACGGCTTAAAACCTGCAGTTCGAACTTAACAGTTAAGGTGGTCTATTCTTAAAATAGTTCGGACGCATTTCGCCGCCTGCGGCGGCGAGGAAGTCACCCCGCGAAATTCCGAACTGAAATTCTGAACTTTGACAATTTCAAGTTTTTCTTTGGCGGAATACTCTTGCAACTCTGCGAAGAATCACTTCCTAAGAAGTGATTCTGAAAAAAGTATCTGATGTTATTTATCTTCTCTCCCCAAGACCTCATCAAATTTACTACCACCATCACCATCTGTCCACATGTCTACCCAGCCCTTTAATTTTGTGAAATACCCACTGTCCGGACTTTCTTTCAATAAGGAAAGTACGCGGGTTCCTACTGTGAACTTTAATTGGTCTGCTTGTGGGCTACCAGACAAATACCACCTTCCGATTGCCTCTATTTTTTCAACCATCTCTGGATCAAGTTCATTTTTATTTTTTGAGTAGTCTATGCTTGCTAATTCTTGCGTAGCTCCAAGCAACGCCTCAATACTTAGAGAGGCGGTCAAAGGATTAGCACCAACGGCGACCGCCATCGCTTCAAGATGTTTCCTCCTCGCTTGCTCTATTTGTTTTTCTTTTTCGGAAGCTTCTGGTTGTGATGGAACTTCCGGACCACCTTGTTTTTCTAAAGACATATATTTGTTAGTTAATTATTAATAATTTCGACATTATGATTAAATTTTTTTCTTTTCTTTCTCTCAAAGAATGGTTCGAGCCGATGGTTTTCAGAAATGCCGTCATTTCAGGAAAATTTTCTCCAGGTTCTTTGGCGGTTTTGAAAGATTCACGGCAAATCCGAATTCATTTTTTTGGGGAAAATTCCGCCGCAGGCGGGGCAAAATTGGTTCGGACTATTTCAATAATAGACCACCATAGAGGACAAGTCAAATT
>CAYHQI010000023.1:0-9436 GCA_964358785.1 uncultured Candidatus Saccharibacteria bacterium | reverse complement strand
CGCTTGCCCGTCCGTAGCTTTATGCGAAGGAGGGAGCAGGTGGCTAGACCGAGCCGGCGGAAGACGGCGAGAGTCGAAGCCGATTCCTCGTGGGGACACAATTTAGGAAAACTTGTATATGTGATCCAGGCTTGATATAATAACCTTATTATGAAAAGAATCATTCAATTCCACATCTCAAAAGGCGATAAATATTATACAGCCGAAGGCGTTGATTTGCCCGTAGTTACTCAAGGTAAGACCCTGGACGAATTAGCGGTAAATATTCAGGAAGCGGTTGACTTACACTTAGAAGGAGAGAATCCAGCAGATTTTGATATTGCTCCGAACCCCTCTGTTTTAATGAATTTCGAACTCCCCCAGATTCATGCCTAGGCTCAAGGTCTTATCAGGAGAAGATGTGATAAAGATTCTTGAGTCTTTTAATTTTGCCGTAATTTCTCAAAAGGGTAGCCACGTTAAACTCCGTCGAATTATAAATAAAATTTACCAGACCCTCACTATTCCGAATCACAAAGAATTAGACAAAGGAACTCTTCGGGCTATTTTTAACCAAGCATCGAAATATATCTCCGAAGCAGAACTCATGCCCCATTTTTATAACGAGTAAACTAAAGTACTCCCAACGTGGCCAGACCACCGCCCAGCGTGAGCCGGGCGTTGTGGTTTGTGGTATAATGGAGCCATGTACTACTTTTTTGTTTTGGCTCTAGTCCTGGCGGCCGCTCTATTTATCGAATGGAAATTCAAGGAACATCTTTTTCATTCTTTAAAAGAGCGGTTTATATTCGCGGCATTAGCCTTGCTTAGTATCACCATTTGGGATTGGTATGCGATTCCGAGGCATCACTGGATTTTTACGGGCAAGGGCATTACTGGAGTTTTCATCGGACCAATGCCCATTGAGGAATTTTTTTGGTCGTTATTCGTGCCGTATCTTTGGATAACCATATATCTGGCGGTCCACATTATTTCTGATAAAAACAAAGCCAAAAAGCAAAAATGGAAGAATCAATTATCGTAATCTGTTTACTTATTACCGCAACCTTTATAAAAATAAAGTACCGGTTGGTTTTGTATCACTCCGAAAAAGAGAGGATTCTAACGAGTATTATCATTTTCATAATTATGATCAGCTGGGAGCTAGTTAGTACTCGCACCGCTGTTTGGCTTTACCCCGGGCCAGGATTAATCGGCGTATTTGTACTTGGTCTGCCGATTGAACTTTATCTTTTCTACCTTGTACTTCCATATTTTGTTTTTACTGTTTTTGAGCTTATTCATAAAAAACTAGATAAAAAAATAAAAAAAACCGAGCGTTGAGCTCGGCATTTATGAAACTTGCTGGGTATGAGCAACCATCGTTTCGGCCCAATCTTTTGCCGGTAGATAAGAAAGATACGGCCTTTTGTCTAAAAAATCGATAATCTTTTTAATGGTTACGGGATTGCCTACTTCGTCGTAAACAAGTGGCTCGCTTACTATCGAAGATAAAGTATGGCCATTAGCCAGCCGAAGTAATTTGATAAAATCTGTCGAGACTCTAGGCATTGACAGATTATTTTTATTTAGATCTTTTAATCTTTTTGTCAACGTCGCATTCTCTTTTCTAAACTTGAGTACTTCCCAGCCCAACCTGAGGACAATCGCGGTTAATAATGTCAAAAGAACAGCGAGGGTAGATAGCCATTCTCCATTTATATCTCTTGCGTGACGCAATTCTTCAATCTCTTTATTTTTTTCTTCCCAAGCACTCGCCTTTTGTTCTAAGACCCAGAAATCTTTCGGATTCACTGCAATAAAATTTGGTAATTTATCCTCGTTTTTTTTATTTCCGAAAAACCTTTTGCCGACCACGACCTGCCCCGGATCAGTAACCGGCCCTTTTTCAATACGATAAACCGGAATATTTATCACTTCGCCACGTAACAAGGGGTTTTTATTTTTTCGATTTACCAGATTCGGATTCAGCTTTCGAATCTCCTTCTCGGTCACGCCATAACGCCTGAAGATACTAAGAAAACCTTCACCTTTTTTGACTCGGTACTTGATCGGAATCATGACCTTACCGATTTTATGGCCTTCTACCGCTTTACTCGCGACCATAGTTTTATTTGTAGCACGATTATTAATTGGTCCTCCATTAGAGGGCATGTCAAGAGCAAAGGTGGATACACCTAAAAAACAAGCCAATGCTAAGATTTTTAAGGTTTTCATGGTTTTTCTCCTAGTTTTCAAATAACTTACAACTCGATGATTATTATACAGACAGGCGCAAAGTTGTCAAATCTAAAAAGATCGGCGTATAATAAGCTCAACAAAAACACATGTTTACCCTACCAACCCCAATTGAGAACTTTACCCGTGTTGGTCCTAAATTTTTAGCGCGCCTGAAAAAACTCGGCATTAAAACGGCCAAAGATTTGCTTTGGCATTTCCCGGCGCGCTACGAAGATTACTCCAACTTGCTGTCAATATCCGACATAAACAGTGCCGGACAAATGATAAGTATTGCCGGCCAGATAACAGCTATTGATGTTGCCAGATCATGGAAGCGGCGCATGGCCATAGTCAATGCTACAATTGAGGACCAAAGCGGCGCGATCAGGGCTGTTTGGTTTAATCAACCATACATTGCGGATTCACTTACGGAGGGTACGCTAGTAAGTCTATCCGGCAAAACCTCGATTGATAAAAACGGCCTGTATTTATCTTCTCCATCTTACGAAAAGATTGAAAATTTAAAATTTAAAATTGAAAATTATCAATCGGAGCTGACCCATACGGCCCGATTGATACCGGTCTATCCGGAAACCGAAGGCCTTACCTCTAAATATCTTAGATTTTTAATTAAACCCCTGCTTACCAAAATCGGGTCGCTGTCCGATCCCCTGCCGTCTGGGCTTTTGCAAAAGTACGACCTTCCAAAACTCGCTCCCGCGCTCCAGGCAATTCACTTTCCAGAAAATCTAGAACAAGCTGAGCGCGCGCGGCAAAGATTTGCTTTTGAAGAGATCCTGCTTTTCCAATTGCGCGCCCTGCGCGACCACAGACAGATGCAAATGCTCAAAGCGCCACAAATTAGCTTTGACAAAGATCTAATAGCTAGTTTCGTAAAAACCTTGCCCTTTGAGCTTACCAATGACCAGCGGGTAGCGGCTTACGAAATACTACGAGACTTGGAACGGCCGTTTCCAATGAACCGTTTGTTGAACGGTGATGTCGGCTCAGGCAAAACTGTAGTTGCCCTGATTGCCGCTTATCAAGCCGTAGCGGCAGGACAACAAGTCGTATTTATGGTGCCGACGGAGATACTTGCCCGACAACATTTTCACACAATTACAGAAATGCTGTCGGGCAAATCTCAAATTAAAATCGGACTATTGATGGGAAGCGAGGCAAGGCAATTTCCCACAGACGAAATTACGACCCCGACGCCTCTTGGGGTCGGGGTCCCGACTGGTAACGTCGGGAAGGAAAAAATCAGTAAAAAATTACTGGTACAAAAAATTGCTAAGGGCAAAATAGATATTATTATCGGAACCCATGCGGTAATCCAAAAAAGCGTGAAATTTGCCAAATTAAGCTTAGTGGTAATAGACGAACAGCATAGGTTCGGAGTCTCCCAGCGAATGAAACTAATCAAAAACTCCTCACTACAAACTACAAACTACAAACTACAAACTAACCTAGTCCCCCACCTCCTATCAATGACTGCTACCCCCATACCCAGAACTCTAGCCCTAACCATCTATGGCGATCTTGACGTGTCCTTAATAAAAGAGAAGCCGAAAGGCCGGCAGACGATTATTACAAAAGCCATACCGCACTCCAAAAGAGAAGAAGCGCATAAATTCATAGCCGAACAAATAAAGCAGGGTCGGCAGGTTTTTGTGATATGCCCGCGAATAGAGGCCTCAAGTCTCAATTCTAACTACCAACTACCAACTACCAACTATCAACTAAGTCAGAAAAAATTGGCTTGGGCGGAAGTCAAAGCCGTAACCGATGAATATGAAAAGCTTTCCAAAAATATATTTCCTCATCGCCGAGTCGCAATGTTGCACGGCAAAATGAAGCCCAAAGAAAAAGATGAGATTATGACAAAATTTTCCGCCAAAGGCGGATCCGCCTCTGGCGGAAAAGATACGAAAATAGACATATTAGTTTCTACTTCCGTGATTGAGGTTGGCGTGGACATACCCAACGCTACAATAATGATGATCGAGTCCGCCGAAAGATTCGGCCTCGCGCAGTTACATCAGTTCCGCGGCCGAGTCGGCCGTGGCCAGCACCAGTCGTATTGCTTTTTATTTACAAGTTCCAACGATGTGCCGGCTGGCCGACGGTTACGGGCGCTTGAACAGACAGATGACGGCTTCAAGCTGGCCGAGGCAGACTTAAAAATACGCGGCCCAGGCGAATTTACCGGCATAAAACAATCCGGTTTTCCGGATATTGCCATGGCCTCGCTGACAGATCTTGAACTTATTAAAAAAGCCAGGCTCGAAGCCAAGCTTTTACTGAAAGAAGATCCGGCCCTTGAACGCTACACACTACTTAGCGCTCGCCTTAATGAAATAGAACGGCTGGTTCATTTTGAATAAGGTACTCGAATTCTAGATAGGATGCCTAAAACAGTGACTATATCTACCGCATAAGCCATGGAATAACTCAATACAGTACCGTGCCGCCGCTATTCTCTTCTCCATATCAAATTGCAAATATAAGATTCGGGGGAGGGCTTTCTTCGTCTGGATAAGTCTTTTTGTTTCTTCCTTAAGATATCTTTGAGCAACAACAAGCTGCTCATAACTTAGCGTGCGTTTATCGCCTCTAAAACCAAATTTCGGCAAATCTAACCCGCTCCTTTTCCTTTGCTTTGGACTTCGTTCCGGATAATAACTCAAAAATTCAATGGCACCACTGACTCTAATCCAAAGATCCGCATGAGACTGACCTTTACAGAAATTTATCAATGCCTGGTTTATCGCAGTAAGAAACAATGACATGCTAAGCATCTCGCCTCTGGCATCTCGTCCACAACTCATATAAACCTCGCATATATAAAAGGGCTTTTTGATCTTAGCAAAAACAGAGAGGTCCTGCAAGGTAGAGCCTTACTATTAAAAACTATATTTTACTTTTTCTTATTTTGGGCGTTACCCAAAAACCCATATACTTGCCGAGCATTAAACGAGTTTGAGCCTCGAGGCCGGGAAGCGAGCCGAGCAATATGGTAGTAGCCGGAAACAGAATCCATTGGAGCACCATCCAGACGTGCCTCTTCCTGCCATATTGAGGCGGACGTGGCGGTAAAATAAAAATGGTTAGAATGGCCGATGTTATAAGGCCAAGCATGGCAAAAGTCATTATTGCTCTGGTTATAAACGGCAGATTGAACGACAGCACTGTCTTATTGAACTCACTGCCACCAACAATAACCGGTAGCCAGCCAAGCAGGAATATCATGATCGCGTTGGTCGCCCACGACCAAAAACGCTCAAGCATCGTTGTCGTCAAAAGTACCTTTTTGCCAAAGCCAATGGCCTTGTTTTTATAAAAACCAAACATAAAGTAAGGCACATTTTCAACGCCATAACCCCAACGACGCTGTTGCTTGTAAATATTGATCATTGTTCGCCAGAATGTCGGTGCGACGTTGGCATCCATTGAAACCGGATAATATAGCGGCACGACTTGGTAGCGGCCATCGTAGCGCAAAAAACACTGCCAGAATATGCGCGAATCCTCCGAAACCATATTATTCTGCCAAAAGTCCACATCTATCAAAACTTGGAGCGGCATTGAGTGGCTTGAAAAAGTCGTATCGCTTTCCATGCGTTCCTGTTTTATTGTATGCCAGAATGTTGAAGAAAATGCGACTACGCGCGCGAATGTAGGAGCTTCCCAAATGTTATTAGTATAAAATGGGACGGGTTGGTAGGAGGCGCGAAGAGGATTGGGCGTAGTCAGAAAAACATACGTCAGCCTGCCAAAGTACTCCGGGAAAACTACGGTATCAACGTCAAACGCGGAAACTAGAACGTGATCGTGCCCGATATCTAGCGCATCAATTATTTCGGTTTTAGCGCGCTTACCGGCCCACGCTATATTTGACCCTTTTCCAGCCAATTCCCCAGGCAGATTGGCAGGATGCTGAATCATCGCTATTTTCATAAAGGAGTTACGATATTTGGAAAGTAATTCATGCGTGACTGCATCGTTGAAGTCTTTACCGGCACGCTCCTCCTGGGCTATGACCACAATAATCCTATTCTTGGGGTAGGTAGAGTTAATGAGAGAATCTAGCGCGCTGCTTATTACTTCCGCGCCCTCTTTGTAAGTTGGCAATAGTATTAGATGATAAATGTCCTCCCAAGACTTAATAGTTTGCAGTTCGTAGTTTGTAGTTTGTAGTTCATTAAGCCGTTGCAACCAATTGGTCTTAATTGTTTGGCGCATTCGACCGAAAGCGATACGCAAGTGAAGGGATAAATAGACGGTTTTGATAAACCAATAAACATCAAATAAGATGATAAAAATCGCGATCGCGACTGGCCAGATAAAAGAAAAAATGATGATAAAAACCAAAGTAAGCCAAGCCAAAACGCCCGGTAAAATCTCAAAAAACCGGTATATTAACCGGTCTTTTTTGTTTTCTATTTCTGCGGCTCTGCCTATTTTTAGATAACTATAATCCATCCCGTACGAGGTAGTAACAGCTACGATTAAAATAAAGTGAGAAGCTGCTAGCTGACCGGCGATTAAGATAACTTTTGTTTATGAACCCGCTAGGGCTACTTCGTACGGGATCCATCCCGTTAGGTTATCAAAACTAGAGTCCTGCCGCAAGCTGACAATTAAAAAAGGGCAATTATTTGCCCTCGATGGTTTCTATTATTTCTTTTGGAGCATCTGGTTCTCCGGCCAAGGCTTCTGCGCAGTTTCTCACCGTAATTTCAAGTTTTATAAAATCAATGATTCCTTGCAGTCGATCAACTACCCCATCTGTATTTAAGAATTTGACTTTGGTTTCTTTAGGTACGTAGCTATCTAAATCCAACAACATATGCCAAGGAAGAGAATAGGCCAATTCACAATCCCGGCGCCGGGACTCTATCTGATCGATGCGATACCTGATCTCTTTCTTCATTTCTTCTTCTTCTTCTTCAACCAACGGCTCGAGCTTTTTCAACCACCTACGGATAGCTTCTATGCCGCCAAGTATTATGGGCTTATCCTCATCGGCAAGGCTAGAAAGTTCCGGGCTGTCTTCAAGCAATAGGCACTCCGCAACTCTTGTGCCAGTCTTACCGGCCGGATTTATTCGTGTAATTCGAGCTCGTTGTTTTCCGTAAACGATGAAATTGTCATTTTCTAAAACTACTTCCCCAACAATCCCAATGTTCAAAAAGCCGGTCGGGCCATCTTCCTTGAAGGCGACAAGAAGTTTTGGAGTCTTTTTTACAACTAAATTTCTAAAAAAAGCTTCGGGCTTGAGGTGGATTTTCGGATTGAACTTCAGGCTCGTCCCAGGATAAAGATTCATATATTCATAGGGGAAGAGTGTCAGCGGCAAAACTTCGGAAAGCGAGCCCTGTTTCAAGTGACCTAAACTCATATCGAACTCCTTGGATTAAAAATCAAAGTTCTTGAAATACTCTACCAAATTTTAGACTTATTGCACAACAAGCCTATGTAGAAAAAACAAATTTATACAGACCATCAGCTAATTCGGTCTCGCCGTTTTTAGCCGCCAGATCCAGATCGGCCAGTTTGGTAAAGAGAGTTTTCAATTCATCAAGGTCATATTTTTTGCATTGCTCGTAAGTCTTTCTAACCACGAATGGTTTGAGGCCGGTTTGTTTAATGATACTTATATAGGGTACTGCATTTTTAGCCAGACCTTTTATCCGCAAAAGATTGCGAAATTGATAGATGATCATGGAAAAAATATAATAAGGGTCGGCACTTGATTCAAGGTGGTCATATATTAATTTGGCCGCGCGCAAGCGATTCCTGTTGGCGGTGGCATCCACAATGTCAAATATATTTAGGTCTTCTTTGGGCACAACAAGCAGGTCAACATCAGCGACGGTTATAACATCTCCACCCACGGCATCCTTATAATTAACTAACTTATTTATCTCCTGGCTTAATAACCACGAATCGCCGCCTGCGCGCCAGATAAGCCTCTGCACTGTGACGACATCTATTTTTTTATCATGTCCGGCGGTTTCTTTAACGACCCAGCTTTCTAACCGCTTGCCGTCTAATGGTTCAAAATTATTAACTAAATTGGTCTTGGCGGCAAGCATGGTCCAGAAACCCTTGTCCTTTTTATTCAACTCGCCCTCACTTTGATACTCAACGCAAACAATAATCCTCTCTTTGTCACCGGCTAGGCCCCATTTTTTTATAAGCGCGGACAGACCATCGTTTATTAAGAATGGATTTTTTACTACCACGAGCCGCTTTTCATTGAAAAAAGAGATTGTTTTAACTAAGTCCTCGAGTTTTGCCAATGTGTCACTTAGCAAGCCATCGCTTGCATCCAAAATCGAAAAACTCATGCCACTGGTATGCTTACTTTTGTACTCTTCGATTATCTTATCCAGACCTTGCTTCAGCCGATAACCGTCCCGGCCGTAGAGAAAAACCAGCATGAAAATTTCTAATTCCTAATTATTATAACTTCTAATCAAATTCCAATATCCAAATCCCGATTGGGCATTGGTAATTATTTAGGTTAATTAGAAATTAGATCAATTAGTTATTATCTCTACCCAAACACTCCCTGGCACGAAGTTTATTTCTTTATGATTCTGGTCATAGAAATAGAGTTTGTCTTTATCGGTTTTCTTTTCCCAGTTTCCGGATAGTACCTGGCCGTTTTTATAAACCAGTAACCCGCCACTACCAACGGTCTTGACTCTGATATAGTCCTTGTTGATCGGCGACCAGGTTGTTTTCATTACAACAACATTTTTAGCCCGAACTTGCTGACCAGTATTTTTATCTATCTCTGCTTTACCGGCACGAGATCGCAAATATGAATTAGCAACCGCATCATATTTCCAAAGCACCTCAAACTCCATACTGAAAATTACTGACGGCTCGGTCGTGCCCCGGCTTTTACTTTCTTTTTCATGTGGGTAGCCGATGGTATTGCCATCGCTCTTATAATTCAATTCCAATACGGCCTGTGCAAGTAAGGTAAAATCCGTGAATGCGTTATGCGGCCGCGGAGTGGATTTCTTACGATAATAAATCGTACCATCGTACTTAAGCCCATCGATATTGTCTATGACCCCGCTATTTAATTCTTTCAAAACTTCACGCTCACCGCCAAAGTGGGCATAGATTGCGTTTAGTCCAAGCGCTAATGGCACAAAATCTAATCGTGATGACCGAATCGAACCAAGCTCTTTAG
>CAYHQI010000022.1:2889-9487 GCA_964358785.1 uncultured Candidatus Saccharibacteria bacterium | reverse complement strand
AATTACACCACAACACCATGCCCGCTCGGCTTCGACAGAACTCTCGAAATGACAAGGGGCTCGCTCTAACTGCAATCATGCCTAAAATCAAAATCGGGCCATTGGCCCGATTTATGTTTAGTTATAAAATTAGTAGCCTCGCTGAATTCTTTGTTCTGCTTCTCTTTTTTCTTGTTCCAATCCGCTGATTTTCTTTTGATATTCATCGATACGCGCTCCAAGGTTTGCCTTCTGTTGTTGCACCGCCTCACGACTAATATCAAGAGCTCGCACAAACTCTTCATATTCGTGTCTCTTATTTGGATCTATAGAATCAGGTGTCATTGCCGAATTAAGCTCATATTCCTTGTCCAATATCCTCCTCATTTCCAGACCCTTCATTTTGGCTAATCCCTGTTCTAGTTCTGCTATCTCGGTAGGAATATGAAGAAGTCGCGACTCTAGTTTCGGTTTTTCGCCATACTTGTCGCTTTGAAATTTTTGTTTCGCTTTTTTTATTTCTTCCGCTCTAGCCGCATCTTTTTTCTTGGCTTCTTCTACCGCTTTCACTCGACGCTCTTCGACTTCAGCTTTTTCAGCGGCTACGTCTTCAGGACTAGTGCCGTATCTGCGTCTAGGTAGATTTGTTTCTTGCTTAGGCTGTTTGGGTTTACTTCCAAGGAATTCTTTAAATGTTGGCATGCCCCCAATCTACCACTAGCGTTTTTTTTTGCAATTCGGTTATCCACACCCCATTCTTCAACGGCTCATTACCTTGGGTTGACATTGGGAATCTTTCTGTGCCATAATTAGGGTGCGGTCAGCAATGATTACAGAAAGGAGAAGCTATGCCCAACCGCATCAAGGTCCGCGACGAAGACTTCGGGACGTCGTCTTTTTCCAAGAACAACGAATTTGACGTCTAACCCGAGTCAGGGGGCAGCAATGCCCCCTTAACCATTAAATTTATGAAAGTAATATTTTATCCGGGTCTAGGAGAAACAAAGAAAAACTACAGATCATTATCTAAGCATTTAATTATGGCTGATATTGATTGGAATAAGGGGAAAGCTACATCATCAAAAAACTGTGACACGGTTGTAAGTTTTTCGCTTGGAGATGTTTTTTCTCTGGATGCAGCTCTTAAAAGAAAACTAAAAAAACTTATTCTATGTTCGCCTACCCCATTTGAGTCGTTAGGCAAACACAAGGCAGAAAAAGTTATTTTTATAATTGGTGAAAAAGAAAAGTTTTTACAAAAAATATTTAAACCGTTATGCAAGAAAAATGTAGAAATGATTATAGTGCCAAAAGGAGATCACAAAATAAACAAAACTTATGAAAAGATACTTCTACAAAACATAGAATAACACTTCTGTCCGAGAAGGATCAGTTCGACTAAGCTCACCTTGATTATTCTCCTGGGCTTGATATACTGTAAATACCATCGCCGTAAGGCGTCAACGGCTCCCGCAAGGGAGCCGTAAACGTTATATTCTATGTATTTCAAAGATTTTGATAAATGGAATGAGGTAAAAAAGAGAGTCCATCAAGAGGAGCGCAAAGTGAATATCCGTAGTGGGGAAATTCGCTGGATTTCTTTTGGAGTCAATGTTGGAAGTGAAATCGATGGCAAGGGCATATCTTTTACCCGTCCAGCATTAATTCTTCATGTTATTGGATCCCATCTTGCTCTTATTATCCCGATGTCTACAAAGGTAAAAGATGTAGCCGGATACGTACCCTTTATATGGAAAAACATAACAACAGCCCTTTGTCTGCACCAAGTTCGTATAGTATCTACCAAGAGAGTGCTTTCCCGTAAGGGAAGAATATCGCAAAACAAGCTCAATGCCATTAAAAAAGATGTGTCGAAATTTTTCTCATTTTGACACCGACCGAAGAGGGGTCGGTTCAATAAGACTCACTGCACTCAAAATCCCAACCACCCCCCGCCTCAAAATATACTATCCTCAACGGCTCAACGGTGTTGAGCCGTTGAGGTAAAACAAAAAAACCGACTTGCGAAATCGGTTATTAACAATATTCAAACTTATTAGAATTTTCGCTACTGGCTCGGCTGATTGAACGGCCAAATTTTGAACAAGGCTATAGCCATAAATGGCGCAATCGCCAAAAACGGTGCATATGCCAGAAGCAAGGCAAATACAACAAAAACTGGAAGGTGGGAAAAAGTACTCAAAAAATTAAGCCACTCCCTTCTGAACAGAAGTAACAGCCAGGGGAGATTCAACATGATCAACGCGCAAGACCCCACAAAAAGACCGCAAATAATAGTTGCCACTGCTTTTAATTTTGACACTTAAGACACTCCAAATTGTCAATGTAAATATTTCATAAATTATAACAGTTCGTCAAACTAAAATCAAAATCCGCCGAGAGGCGGATTTTGATTTTAGTAACTTAGCCTGTTTACGCCTCCTTGGCTACTGCTGCCTTTTTAACTGCTCCGAGAATTTCTTTTTCAATCTTAGGGTTGTCCTTGAGGAATTGGCGGGCGCCTTCAATGCCCTGACCGAGCTTCTGTTCACCAAAGTTATACCAAGCGCCGGCCTTAGCCACCACGCCAAATATCACACCGGTATTCACCAAATCGGCATGGCGGGATATGCCTTCGTTGTATAGTATGTCAAATTCGGCAATACGGAACGGCGGAGCCACCTTGTTCTTTTCTACTTTGGCGATGTGGCGGTTGCCGATTATTTTATCACCTGCCTGAATTTGGGCTGAACGCTTAATTTTGACTATGACGGAGGCGTAGAAGTTCAACGCTAGACCGCCCGGTTTTGTTTCCGGATTTCCGTACATAACGCCGATCTTATTTCTAATTTGGTTTATGAATAAAACCGTTGTATTGGTTTTCGCTATGACACCCGTCAATTTTCTGCAGGCATGCGACATCATTCTTGCCTGCAATCCCATGTGCTGCTGATCCATTTCCCCCTCGATCTCTGCCCGCGGAGTCAGCGCGGCAACGGAATCAACGACAACCAAATCCACTCCGCCAGACCTTACCAATGTCTCTACTATCTCCAATCCTTGTTCGCCGGTGTCCGGCTGAGATATGAGCAGATCATTAATTTTGACACCAATTTTCTTGGCATATTCAGGATCAAGCGCGTGCTCGGCATCAACATAAGCGGCTACACCGCCAGTTTTTTGAACTTCCGCCACTAAGTGAAGGGCCAAAGTTGTCTTGCCAGAGCTTTCCTGACCGTATACTTCAATCATGCGCCCACGAGGAATCCCGCCAACGCCTAGAGCTAAATCTAGAGAAATCGCCCCCGTTGATATGGCATCCACGTCAACCTTGGGCGCGTCTCCCAACTTCATAATTGATCCTTCGCCGTATTTTTCTTGTATCTCTTTAATGGCCAAATCAACTCCTCGGCTTCGTTGTTCCGCACCAGTAACCCGACCAACTTCAGCTCTAACTGCTTTTTCTTCTTTCTTTTTATCTTTTACCATAAAAATATCCACCACCCTCCCGATGATAGATTAAATTATCGATTTCCATAAAAATTAAGCTAACAAATTTATTCCTCGACTGCAATCTTATCATCCAACTTTGAATCTACCGAAACAACCTCTGCCACGCTACCGTCATCAACAAAATTATCCTGCGTCGGAGGCATCCCGCCTCCGCCAACTGGCGGACGACCTATATATACTTCTCTAGCCTTCGCGCCTTCGCCAGGACCGATTATTCCTTTTTCTTCCAAAATATCAAGCAACCTTGCCGCTCTGGCATAACCTACACGAAGCCGGCGTTGGAGTAAGGACGCTGAAGCCTTGCCGGCTTGGGCTACCACCTCTTTGGCATCATTGAATAGCTCATCGCCCATATTGCCACTATCAACACCGGCAGTGCTAGCTACAACTTCGTCAGGATCAAGCTTTAGGCCCTCTTCTTTTTCTTCACCGGCCCCTTCATCTAATTGTTCTGCCTGCTGTTTAATGAATTTAACAACATCTTTAACTTCTTTTTCGCTTACAAACGAACCCTGAATACGGCGCGGCTTAGATACATCACCGGCAAGATAGAGCATATCGCCGTTTCCAAGCAACTTCTCGGCTCCGGACATATCAAGAATGGTACGCGAATCAACATTCGAAGCAACCTGCAGAGCAATTCGCGAAGTAATGTTAGCCTTGATTAGTCCGGTTATTACCTCAACCGAAGGACGCTGGGTCGAGATAACCAAATGAATGCCGACGGCGCGAGACATTTGGGCAAGACGCACAATCGCCGCCTCAACATCACGACCATGCGATGCCATTAAATCAGCCAATTCATCAACCACTATAACAATGAATGGCATTAAATCTTCTCTGGCTATAGCCTGCTTGGTATTAAAAGAAAGTATATCCCGAGAGCCCGAGACTGCTAAACGTTCGTATCGCTTCTCCATTTCCCGCACCGCCCAACGCAAAGCGTTAACTACCTTCTTAGAATCAACTATTACCGGTGTAATAAGATGGGGCATTCCGTTATACAGAGAAAGCTCAACCCGCTTGGGATCAACTAATATAAGCTTGAGCATATCAGGCGAGTGCTTATACAAAAGCGAGAGCAACAAAGTATTAATCGCTACCGATTTGCCAGTACCGGTCGCGCCGGCAATCAGTATATGCGGCATCTTTTCTAATCCGGCAAATATCGGAAACCCGGCAACATCCCGCCCAACAGCAATCGGTAGGAAATATTTGCTTTTCTTGAATTCTTCCGACTCAAACATATCTCGTAAACCTACTATCGCGGACTTCTTGTTCGGCACCTCCACGCCCACCAATGCCTTGCCTGGAATCGGTGCTTCAATGCGTACTGGATGGGCCGCCAAAGCCAGCTCGAGATCACCTCGCAGAGTAGTAATTTTAGCAATTTTAACACCGACTGCCGGACGCAAAGTGAATTGGGTCACGGCCGGACCTATCGATACTTCGCCCATTTCAACATCAATGCCGAAGTTGCTCAAGGTGCGCTTAATAATAGATACATTGGCATTAATATCGCCGGAACGCGGCTGGTCCTTGTCAGAATTCAATATCTCGATCGGAGGCAAGGCCCACTTGCCTGATTTGGACGATTTGATAACAAATTCACGCTCCTCATCATTTTTGACTGGAGCAGCAGGCCTCGCGGCTTCCTTGGCCGCCATAGCTTTAGCGACGGAGGCTTCCGCTTTGATATCTACTATCTGTGTCCCCCGTTTTACCACAACATTATCTTGCGATGGTTGTTCCTGCCCCTCGTCACCCTCTTCTTGTTTGCGGAATAATAATTTATGAACCGGAATATTGAGAGCGATAAGGACCGAGACGAAAAGCAAGATTACCAAAACAACAAATGAAGAAGTGAAGCCGACAGCCTTTAATATGGGAAAACCGATTATTAAGCCGAAGTAACCGCCTTGATCTATGCGCAATGCCAAATCTCCCTTGCCTAAAATATGAAACACCGCCAGAAAACCCAAAACAAAAAGCGCCGTACCGATCATGGCGCTTGAATAGATCCGACGGGAAATTGATTTGAGGAAAGCAACACCCAGCATGGCCAAACCTAACGGCACCAGAAATATCCCCCAACCAAACATTGACTTGGCGGCTACCGTGAACAGCTCCCCGGCGTTACCCGCTTTATTAAAAAAAGCCAGCGTACTCACCACGGCCAGCCCAAAAGACGCCACTCCCCAAATGCCGTTTTTAGTCTCTTGCGACAAGCCCAAAACTTCTTTCGCCCCTGTCGTTTCCCTAGCCACCTTTTTTAGCTTCTTGAGTTTGCGTTTCATAGTCTAATTGTATAAAATAACCAAGAAAAAAGCAAAGGAACAAATGGCTCGATCGATGGGAAGAACCTTTAAAATTTTAAAAAATGGACAGATTATTGAAAGTCTAGTCCCCGGCAAGTATGCTGGTTATAAAAAAGATAAAATCTTCGGAAGGCTAGATTGCAAATCTGGCAAAAGAATGATGAAAAAAAATCGCGTTTTCTTTTTAACCTGGCAAGATGCAATCAGCACAGGCTACAGACCTTGTAAGAAATGCGAACCAACTCCGCACGATACCTATCCACCGAGATAGGTTTTGTTTTACAAAAAATGCTACTTTTGTTATCTTGATTACCAATACGATCATGGTTTTAGAAATTTTGCTAATAGAATCTCAGGCAGTCCTTAAACTCATCAAAAACAAGAGGGTTATTGACTTTGAGACGGCAAAGTACTATCATGATCTTAGTGATGTGTTGACCCCGTTAGAAGTTACTGATATAATCAAGAAAGGCTTTGTAATAAAAGATGGTACTGCAATATATGGGGAACTTCTAACGGGGTTGATAAGTACTCTTGACAAGCTTTTAATAAGGACTAGTATTGACATCAAGTCATTAAAAGGCTATAAGATACAAGGAAATCTGGGCACTGACAACACTTCCTATAAAATAGCTTCTGCCTTCGTGGAGGGGTTAAAAATCTAGTTGCTAGTTGATAGTTACTAGGTTTGTGATTCTAAGGGTGGAAGCCGATATCTCGTACAATTAAAGAGAGGAGTTTTTAATTCGCCCCCGTTAATCGGGGTGGAAGTGTTTTTGTGTCCGTTA
>CAYHQI010000022.1:0-2789 GCA_964358785.1 uncultured Candidatus Saccharibacteria bacterium | reverse complement strand
ATGCGAAAGATTTTGTCCAAATACGCGCCGGATTCTTATGAGGCGCCCAATCTGGTGCAAGTTCAGCTGGATTCTTACCAGTGGTTTTTGGATATCGGCTTAAAGGAGCTCTTGAACGACATCTCGCCTATCGAGGACTGGACGGGCAAGGAATTGGAATTGAGATTTTTGGATTTTAAATTAGAAGAGCCCAAGTTCACCGAAAGGGTCGCTCGAGAAAAAAATATTACCTTCGAGGCGCCGCTTCGAGTAAAAATTGCCCTGAAAAACAAGAGGACTGGCGATGTTAATGAGCAGGAAATTTTTCTTGCCGATTTTCCCGTTATAACGCCGCGCGGCACATTTGTAATTAACGGGGTCGAGCGAGTTGTAATATCACAACTTATTCGAAGCCCTGGCGTATTCTTCTCTTTGTCCCGTTCCAGCCGTTATAAACGGCTTTTTGGTGCCAAAATAATCCCCTCTCGCGGAGCCTGGCTTGAATTCGAAACCGAGCAAAGCGGCGTTATTTCCATCAGAATTGACCGTAAGAGAAAGCTCCCTGCCACTTCGATATTGCGCGCCTTTGGCGTCGGCAAAGACGAAGACATCAAAAAACTTTTTGCAGACATCGATACCGATCCGGATATGCAATACATCGTTTCGACCATCATCGCCGATGCCTCTTCCAACGAAGAAGAGGGACTAATAGAAATGTACAAGCGCATACGTCCAGGCGATCCGGCAACCGTAGATAGCGCCCGACAGATGGTCAATAATATGTTTTTCAATTTTTCCAGATACGATCTGTCGCGCGTCGGACGCTATCGAACAAACCAGCGTTTCCAAAAAGATTACCCGCTCGATGAAAAAAACAGGGTTCTTAAGATTGACGACGTCGTAATGGTCATGAGAGAAATTATCAGGCTTAACAATGACCCAGCATCACAGCCTGACAACATTGACCACCTCGGCAACCGCCGTGTCAAAACCCTTGGCGAACTATTGCAGGACAAGTTAAGACTGTCATTTTCACGAATGGAAAGAATCATCAAGGACCGCATGAGCACTTTAGATGTCGAGGCTATTGTTCCGGCCCAACTGATTAACTCGCGGCCGTTCGTGGCCGCAGTCAAGGAGTTTTTCTCTTCCGGACAGCTGTCACAGTTCATGGATCAGGTTAATCCACTCGCCGAGCTTGAACACAAACGCCGACTGTCTGCTTTGGGCCCCGGCGGTCTCACAAGAGAAAGAGCCAGCTTCGAGGTCCGCGATGTTCATCCATCTCACTACGGCCGTATCTGTCCTATCCAAACGCCGGAAGGTCCGAACATTGGTCTAGTAGGCCATCTTTCATTATTCGCAAAGGTTTCGCCCCTTGGCTTTATACTTGCACCCTATCGTAAGGTTGTTAAGGGCAAGGTAACTGACCAAATTGACTACATCGACGCAACGGAAGAAGAGCGTTTTATTATCGCTCAAGCAGGAACCAGGCTAGATAGCACCGGCAAAATCACGGAAACTAAGATTCACGCCCGCATTCATGGAGAACCAGGTTTGGCCATCGCCACCAAGATTGACTATATGGATGTGTCGCCGAAACAACCTTTTTCAGTGGCGACATCTCTTATCCCATTCTTGGAAAATGACGACGCTAATCGCGCCCTAATGGGTTCAAATATGCAGCGTCAGGCTATACCAATAATCTCGCCCGAAGCCCCGATAGTCGGCACCGGCTTGGAAGAGAGGGTCGCCAAAGACTCGGGCATGATGGTTCTCGCCGGTGAAGCCGGAAACATCGAGAAAGTCGACGGCTCCAAGATCGTCCTAAAAACCACCGACGGCGAATGGATCACTTACGACCTGCTAAAATTCAATAAGTCTAACAGCTTTACCGCGATCAACCAACGGCCGATCGTTCAACCGGGACAAAAGGTCAAAAAGGGCGATGTCTTGGCCGACGGTCCGGCAACTAACGACGGTGAGTTAGCTCTCGGCAGGAACCTCGTCGTCGCCTTCATGTCATTCGAGGGAGCCAACTTCGAAGACGCCGTCGTACTGTCTGAAAAATTAGTCAAAGAAGATCTCTTCACCTCGATTCACATTGAGGACTACTCTATCGATGTCCGTGATACTAAGCTCGGCCCAGAAATCACAACATATGACATCCCCAACCGTTCCGAGGAGAAGCTTAAGAACTTAGATCCGGATGGCATCGTTAGAATAGGCGCAGAGGTTAGGTCTCAAGACATTCTGGTTGGCAAAATCTCTCCCAAAGGTGAAAGCGATTTAACGGCTGAAGAGAGATTACTAAAAGCAATATTCGGGGAAAAATCCCAAGATGTTAAAGACACCTCTCTAACTCTCGACTACGGCAAGATTGGCAGAGTTGTCGGCGTACGTATATTCTCCAGAGACCAAGGTGACAAGTTGCAAGCTGGCGTAATTAAAACAATACAGGTATCAATAGCGCAAATGCGCAAGGTTCAAGTCGGTGATAAACTCGCCGGACGCCACGGTAACAAGGGTGTTATCTCTACCATACTGCCGGAGGAAGACATGCCGTACCTGCCAGACGGACAACCGGTTGACATGATCTTGAGTCCGCTGGGTATCATATCTCGTATGAATATCGGGCAGGTTCTAGAAACGCATCTGGGTTGGGCCGCGTCCAAACTAGGCTACAAAGTTGCCGTACCATCAATGGCCGGAGCAACTGAAGAGATGATTAAGGAAGAACTCCGAAAAGCCGATCTACCGGAAGATGGCAAGATTTACGTATATGACGGCCGGACCGGCAAAAGGTTCCA
>CAYHQI010000021.1:0-9709 GCA_964358785.1 uncultured Candidatus Saccharibacteria bacterium | reverse complement strand
TAAGTATATTACTACTAAAATTCGAATTCAAGTAAATTATTCACCACTAACTTTAATATCAAAAATCTTGTTTCTCTGATGGACGCCTTTAATTAATCTTATTCTCGACGGTAAAGTTTTAAAATATGTTGCCAACATTATTACTACTGCCCTGTTAGCCAACCCCCTCTCTGCCTTCTCCTTAACTTTAACCTCAAAACCATCTTCCGATTTTTTTATAATCACAAGTTTTTTATAACCTAGAGAACACCAAAGATATCGTATAAGCTATAACGCCACAGATTGGGAAAGTCAAAAACCATGCCATAACTATCTCCCTTGAGACCCCCCACCTTACAGCTCCAAGACCACGAGATGCACCAACTCCCATAATTGAAGTGGTGATGGTATGTGTTGTACTAAGTGGAATACCAAGGAATGACGCTCCCAAAATAGTAACTGACGCCCCAGTTTCTGCTGAAAAACCTTGCCAAGTTTCAAGATCAGTCATATTCATGCCTAATTTTTTGATAATTTGCCAACCGCCAATCGAAGTTCCCAATGCCATTACACTGGAGCAAAGTAAGATCACCCATAGAGGAATCGTAAACTCTGGATAGACCCCTCCTAAAACTAAAGCTAAAGCAAAAACACCAATAAATTTTTGACCATCGTTTGAACCATGGTTAAAAGCCATAAATCCAGCTGAAAATATCTGCAGTCTGCTAAATATCTTCTTAGACTTTATCGGTGACGAAGATGCAAAAAACTTTCTAATAAAATAAGAAATACTCAGCGCAATCGCAAATCCAAGAAAAGTAGAAAATAATATTCCAATAAATACCTTACTCCAACCGCTTGCCACCAATGCGGCAGGTCCTGCCGTTGCCAGAGCCGCGCCCGCAAGACCAGCAACTAAAGCATGTGATTCGCTAGTAGGCAATCCGTATTTCGCCGCGACTGAACTCCAAACAATAATGCCAACCATGGCGGCGGCAATGGTTACCATGTTCACCGCGTCTCCCTTGATAATACCCTTGCCAATGGTGGTGGCGACTGCGGTGCCGAACAACGCTCCGATAGCATTTAGAGCCGATGCCATCAAAATAGCTGATCTAGGCGACAACACCCTCGTCGAAATAACCGTTGCGATAGCATTGGGGGCATCTGTCCAACCATTTACAAATTCAGCGCCTAAAATGAGAACGATAACGATAAAAAAGGTTAGATCCATTTAAGTTCCTTTCCTAGAAATTGAATTGATTAAATCTGAAACATCCTCACAACTATCAGTTATGCCATCCATTGCCTCGAATATATCCTTCCACTGGATCAAGCTCTTGGCGCTAGATTCTTCCTTGAATATCCTCTGGGTTACGTCATACAATATGTGGTCGGCTTCTTTTTCTAACTCTTTTATCAGAACAGCTCCATCTCTAACAACTTGCGGAGTCAGATTGTGAATTTCTCTTAATAGATCGTCAACCGATCCTATCATTTTGGTCACTATAACCGCTAGACTACCTACTTCTTTTTGAAGCTTAGTTATCCTATAAATCATCACCTTACTCGCTGTAGTCTTAATGCCATCGATAATATCATCTAGCTTCTGAATTAGTCCGGCAATATCTGATTTATCGATTTTAGTTATGAATGTTTCATCCATGAGCTGATGACACTCTCTGACAATATCATCATTAATTTGCTCGAGTTCAACAATCCTTTTGTAATATTTTTCTCCATTTCCTATATCACCAAAAAGAGCTAAAAGCTCTCTTGATGCAATCAAAGAATTAGATGCGTGGCGACGAAAAATTTTCTCAAAAATCGGATCGTTTGTTTTCCACAGTTTGAACATTATATTTATTATACCTTTGAATTTAAAAAATATCTACCGCAGACATCTACGACAATCCCCTCGCCGCTGGCGAAGGATGTAATTACTAAAAACTCTGATCACCAACAAATAAAAAGCCGATATCTATCGGCTTTTGAATTACTGTATAAAAATACTTACCAACTTACACGAGTTTGACTTTGCTCACGCATAAATTGTGGCAAATAATAAGGAGCTCCCGCACCCTTACCCGTAGAACCAGATCCCTTCCATCCACCAAAAGGCTGGAAACCGGGCCACGCACCGGTGGTCGCACCATGCTCTCGATTAGCATAGGCAACACCCGCCTGAATATTTTTTAAAAACCACTCTACCTCATCACTATTACCAAAGAAGTCCGCCGTTAAACCATAGTCGGTGTCATTCGCAAAATTCATTGCTTCATCAAGAGAATCGACTATCCCAACCATAACAATCGGCAAAAACATCTCATGTTTCCACAAAGGATGTGAAAATTTAGACTGAGCGATGGTTGGCTAACAAATAATCAAACATCCTACTTTACATTATACACCTCCTGGAAAAATCTCAAAAATCTTATTCCTCTGCTTAGCGCCACGCGCAAGGCGGATTTTTGATGTCGGGATTTTAAAATACGTAGCCAGCGCACTCACAACCGCCTTATTCGCCAATCCCCGCTCTGCCTTCTCTTTTACTTTGACCTCAAAACTACTCTCGGATTTTTTGATAATCCCGATTTTTTTTGAACCGGCAAAAACCTTAACTTTTATCAGCATATTTAACTTTTCCTAGACCAACAATCTTAAAAATAACATAAGCCAAAAAGCCAAGCTGAATCGTAGGAGTAAGCCCCACTCCCAAGAAAGGAATCAACGGCATAGCGCTGGTATATGCCCATCTTTGACTACCAATTGCCCACATTTCAATAATAGTTGATACCAAAATACCAATTAAAACTGAATGGCGTGGTCTTTTTCTGAAATACGGAAAAGAAAGAAAAGTAAAGCCTAAAATAGTTATGAATAATGCATCAAAAATGGTTGCACGCAAAAGCATTGCTTGAGATATAGATTCTCCGCTGGGAAGATAATATAACGGCGCGTGCAAATTCTCCCAAATTAAATTGAAAGCAAATGATAATATAAAAATAAGCAATAATTTCTTTTTCATCCCGTTAGAGATAGGATGCGCTTCCATGGCGCATCCGTAATTTATCGCCCGTGCTTATTAGTTGAATAAAACGTATTAGTTTAGTTTACCCCGTTAATATAGCTTATGCTATCTCTAACGGGATTCATAAATACATCATATCAAAAGCACATAAACAAAGAAGCCGCTAGCGGCTTCTTTGTTTTTAGTTTCCTGGTAATTAAAAACCACCCCCGCCATAGCGGGGGTGGTTTTTTTGCGATGATTACTCGCGAGTAACATTTTTGGCAGCTGGACGTCCTTCTTTGCCTTCGCCTTCTTCGAAGGTGACTTTGTCGCCTTCTTGTAATTCGTCAAATGTCACACCGTTCAAATCACTAGAATGAAAGAATAGATCCTTTTCTTCGCCTTCGCAAGAAATGAACCCGAATCCTTGTAACTTTGTCTTTATAGTTCCGTTCATATGATTTTATGCTTATTTATATCGGGAAACTCGACTATGCTTCCCTAGCTTATTTAACCTATTAATTATATCATATATTCAATAATTTATCAAGAGCCCCTACTTAAGGCCTATTATGGCGCATGCTGTCCAACGCCCAAGTATACTCTATGACCAGAACCGCTATCCATTGTGGCTCGTCGTAAATAATAAACAAAACAACGCCAAAAATCAATGCGAGAGTATTAATGACAAAAAAGGCGACGTCAAAACCCTCCTCGTGGCGCGACTTCTTTTCATTGTTGGTTATGTATAAAAACCAGTCCCGAAGACCCATGTAAACATTTTATCACAAAACAGCATGAACTCCCATTGCCAAACTTCCTCCAACGGTTATAATGCTCGCAAATGAACGTATCTTAAAATCTAGTGATAACAGGGAGAGAGCCATGAACTATGCGGACAGATTCTGGCAGTTGGTTCGTAAAAGGACCATTATGTTATCCGGCCACATTGACGGAGACAAACAAGAAGACATAACCTTGGCAATTGTTTTGCTTAACGGCGAGTCCGATGATCCGATAAAATTCCTGCTTGATTCGGAAGGTGGATCGGCCAACCACTCACTTTTAATATGCGATGCGATAGTTCATTCCAAAGCGGTGGTTGATGGTTTGATAATGGGCAAGGCGCATTCCGGTGCATTCATAATATCCCAGGCGTTCAAACGAAGGATCGCTTACCCGCATGCGACTTTCTTGATACACGGACCGAGTCTTGACGGCTTAAGAAGCGACCAGAAAAATCTTATCGCAATGATTAATTTCAGAAAGCATATACATCAAAAAATGCTTGACACGATGGCACTAAGAAGCGGACAGCCGATGAAAAAATTGCGGGCTTGGTCAAAAGCAGAATGTTATTTCGACGCGGAAGAAGCCTTGAGACTTAATTTCATTGACGAAATCATCCAATCGCTCCAATGACCCAACTTAGTTGGGTCATTTTAATCACTCGATCAGCTCCTGTTAACGTCCCAAAATAAAATTCAAAATAGCGGCGAAAGGTGAATATCGCAGTAATAATGGATACTGTTGCTGTTCATCCCCGCTTGGAGGTCCAGTTTGAGTTGGCGGTGGAGGAAAGTTACAATTGCTGCCAGTCCAGTTGCCGCCTTGCTTGACGCATTCTTCACCGCCACGATCAACGCCGATGTTTTGCATAGTTGGATCGCGGAAATAACATTTGTCGCCTTCCCAGCTACCACCTTGTTTCCCACATTCTGCAGCGGCATTGTCAAAGTTTTGTGATGGCGCGTTCTGATACTGCTGTCCGCCTTCAGGAGGCGTAGAGCCTCGGCATGCATCAGGATTTGCCTTGCAGTAGGCCTGGCATTCATCGGGAGTTTTACATCCACCCGGGCCGCTGAATCTTTGTTGAGGAGTGGTTTGTCTGCTATCGGGAGGAGTGGCCTGTCCGCCTTCAGGAGATCCGCATGGAGGATTTTCGCATTCTATTCCGGGAAATTGCCCTTCCGGAAATTTACAGGTTGTGCCATCCAAACTGCCTCCCTGCTTGACGCACTCATTGGCTCCCATGTCGCATATTTTACCGTCCCAATTGCCGCCATATTTAGCGCATTCATCAGCAGTACCGTGACCGCCTTGTCCGCCCGGCCCGCCGCCCATATCCATACCATGCTCCTTGGCCCAATTGGAACATGTCTCTTGATTTTCTGGAAGCACACAGAAGGATTCGCATTCGGCTTTGCCCTTACAATCACCAGGGCCCCCTGAAGTAATTCCTAATTTTTTGGCATTTTCCGCATCTTCCGCTGATATAAATCCGGCTTTCACCGCAAACTCAATGCATTCATCAGTATGCGTTTCATCTTTGCAGTAATTATCGCACGCCTCCCGCGACTTACAATTCCCCGGACCCTTGCCTCCGGTCTTCTTCACGATCTCGGCTTCCTCTCTATTCATAAAACCCGCTCCTACCGCAAAATCCATGCACTCATTAGTGTGAGTGTCGCTCCCGCAATATTTATCGCACGATTCTTTGGTCGTGCATCCGCCCGGCAACTTCCCGCCACTCTTCAAAAAGGGAAGTATTTTACCGACCGACTCGACATCTTCTTTCGGTATAAGCCCTGTCTTTAAAGCAAACTCCATACATTCAACCGAGTGGGTAGAGCCCTCACAATATTTCATGCAACTTTCTTTAGTCTTACAGTTGCCCGGAAAAGCTGTGCCTGCTTTTTTTGCGTCACTAACTTGGCGCATTTCCTTTAAATTATCAGAACTTTCTAAATTAAACTTTTCCACAAAATCAAGGCATTCCCCTATGTGGTCAATATCTTCGCAGTAGTTACGACAGGAGGCCTCATCCTTGCACTGGCCCGGACTCTCCCCTTTTTCCATCGCCACGAAAACCCCTTTTTTATCATCGGGTATTTCTACCGTTAAACCATTTTTTTGAGCGAATGCGGCACATTTTGAATAATTGCTTGCCACACTACAGTAGGCCTTGCACTCTTGTTGGTTAGCGCAACCATCCAACTCTGTTACTGGATATATAATCTTCCCCGTTTGGGCAGATGCTGAAAACATTAATCCGAAAGCAATGGAAAGAAGAAAAGGAATAATTAAAGTTTTTTGGTTAAATTGTAACAACATATTATTCAAACGGGTTTTTATAAATTGAATCTAGAGGATTCTTTTGGTCTTTGAAGGGATTGGTATCCGGCACCTGACCTTCTAGCCGATTTTGTGTCTTGTCAAAAATTTCGCCGCCCAGCGTTGGAGTTTCTTTCTGGACTTGCTTGCTTTTTGACCAATACCAATAGCCCCCTCCCACCAAAGCCACGACCACAACTATCAGAACGATTATTAGTAATTTTTTGTTCATATTCTTATAAGTTAATTATATGTTTCAATTATACCCCCTCTCCCCACCAAACAAAAACCGGAGTTATGAACTCCGGTTTTTGCTGTCCTAACTGGCTCCATCAATCTGGCTCCGAACTGCTTGCCATGAGCTTGTCGAATGGTTGCCTGTGCTGTACCCGTCCATCCTGACCTGAAATAAAAAAGACCGATTTCTCGGTCAAATAATACTAAAGCAGAATTACACCCTCAGAAGATTTTTCAGATTTTCAATCTTATCATTGATAGCTTCTGCTTCATCATAGTTTCTTTCTTTAACTACCACCGAAAGACCAGCTTCAAGCTCATCAATCACAGTCTGTACAAAGGCTGGCTTTGCTGACAGCAAATAAACTGAGGTAATCTCTTCTATAAATTCACCAACGCTATATCTTGCTCCCTCAAAATCAAACTCACAGCCTGCAGATTCGGCGAACATAGAAGTACTTCCTGGTACTCATTGGGGCTTTTCGTCTTTGAGGGCATCAAGAAATGTATTGAGTCGAGGAAAAGGAAGATTTGTTGAGATTGATTTCCGATTTTTGGGAATTGCCATGATGGCCTCCTAATTTTCAAAGATACACATATCCTATCATGTTACCATAATCTGTCAAGTTTAGGTTCGCCAGTCCACCTCGGCGAGCCTTGGCGAGACGGGTCCACACTGGGGGATCCTCCTTCGCTAAAGCTTCGGAAAGACACAGAAATAAAACACTAGATTTTTCCTAGTGTTTTATCGTGGCTCGACGATTACAACAGCTTTCGAACTATTAAATGACTGGGTAGATTCGTTTATGGCTTGAGAAAAGTCTTCCTGTCCTGGTTTAACTATTGAAAACATCAAATATTTAATTCCTCGTAACTAATCCGCGCTTAATCATTGAATCTACTTCTTCGTTGGCATTGAAGTATTGAATGTCAATCTCGGGATGCTCGTTCTTGAATACACGAAAGACTTCATCAACGAAAGCTTGCCCGACTGATTGTACACCTTTAAAATCTAGAACAACCTGTTTAAATTTTTCTAGACCCACCAACAATCGCTTAGCCTGTGATCTCGATATGTGTGGATCATCTGGATCTGCGCTTAGAGCTACTGCTACGATCGTCTTTCCAAAGCCTATCTCTTTATTTGAAAATTGATCGAATATTTCTTGGGTCGTTTTTTTGGAATCAGCAAAAATAGTCATCTTTATCGACGTGCCCTTACCAAAATTCTCTCTTTTTTCAGAAGAAAGAACCCAATCCTTGTCTTTAAATGTGTAAAACATATCATCGGATAGAATTGAAAAGCTATCGAACATCCTAGAAGTAAAAAATATACCCTCACCAGTATGTTTTGACGGGTCAGTTGTAAATTTACCCTTTGATAAATGTAGGATAGCCTCCTTCATTGATTGTAAGTTTAAAGCCTTTTGGATTTTATGAAAAATTCCAACGCCATTATCCATAATGACCATATCGATTTTATCATTTTTTATTTCAATATCCGTAAAAATAGACTTTCCTTCAGAATGGTCAATCGCATTATTCAAAACCTCAGTAAAACCATAGTTACATATTTTTTGTACATTTTCTGGAAATGATAGCATCATAGGCTTAACATAACTAGACCACACCCTATCTTCAGCCAGGCCTGGCTCTATTTTTAAGTCAAATTCAATGTGATTTCCGCCAACCAAAAAATAGCGGGTATATTTAGTTCGGCCCACTTTAATTATCTTTCCCTTTTTTATCTCTCTAGTCACATATGCATGCGCTCTTTGTCTAGAAAATCCGAATTGTTCTGCGACTAGCGGTACTAGATCAGATGAATGTTCTTCTACGTGACTAATAATGAAATCCTCAATTTTATTGATGTCCTTGTCCATATACACCATTGTAAACCCTATTGGGGGTCTTTGTAAACCCCCAAATAGGTCTTTGTAAACCCCCTATTATGCTTCATTTTCGAACCTTCTCAATTGGCTAGATAAAACAAAGATAAATTAAACCTTTTAATAACTACTATCCTGGGTTCCTCCGAAACCATATTCCGACTTTCGAACCTCGAAATAATCAAGTCATTAAACAACAAAACGAGGTTTTTCACCTCGTCTGTCCTGTCTTGCTCCGCTGATCTGAGACGTTAGAACCTACTTACCTAAATAGACTCCTAAGATATCCAGCGTCTTTATCTGAAATTAAAATTAACGACTTACCACGCAACGCATTGCCAGGATTATTATTGAATTTTGGGAATAATTCTTGTCTGAATTGGGAAAATAGAATCGGAACAGATATAGATATAAGTTCATTGAAGCCAATTCGGTTAGAGAATCCTTTCCACTCTCCACCCAAATCTTTATAGGCAGTTTTTAGTACGGAAGCCATACCCAATAGACGACGATTCTTTCCGCTAACATACAAAAACAGATTATCTCCATTTTGAACCTTTTTAATGTTTTCTAGCTCCGCATATTTATCATCAGGAACACCAAATGAACAGTCTTTTAAGACAGATTTTTCCCATTGATAATTCATATTGCAAAACCAGTATTTTTTTGGCTTATTCATAGGCAATTTCGTAGTTAAACAAACTCCGAATGAAAGTATGGGTGGCGGGTACGGTTTTTTAAGACACCTTGGCTCCCGGAGTCGAGTCGTGAACCTAATTATTCAAGGATTCGGGAGTCTTTGGAAAAGAAAATTGGATGGAAATTGGGCGGCTTTACAAGCCAAGTAAAGACAGGACGGGTAAATTATGTAGATAGTTACTATTGATTTTTTACAAACTCAAGTATCTCAGAATTTCTTATTAAAATAGTTCTGTTGGTTGTAAATGTTAACCCCTTGTTTGGCTCATTTTCAAAGCCAAGATAAATACATTCCACGCTCCGCCTCCTTATTTCTTTTATAGCTGGTTGTAAGTCAGAGTCGGAGCTACCCAAAACTATTGAATTAACTTTTTTGTCGCAAGACCAGCTAACCATATCTACGGCTATTTTTACATCTACACCTTTTTCTTTGAAAACTAAAATCTTCTTTTTCAAAAATCCATCCTCCATTTGACCCCTTATTCGCCCGGAAAGCATAATCTCAAAACCTTGTTTTTCAAGATGGGTTTTTAATAACCTTTGCTCTTCTATTAAGACTTGGGATTTCTCTTTAGTGTCGGGGTGTTCTTTGACTCTGGCAAAATAGAAAATAACACGCTCTATTTTGATATCTTTCAGAACTTTATCAAATAAACCCTTGAAATTATACTCATGCCAAGCTGGACGCCCACCGTCCGAAGACCTTAAAACCGCGCCCATTTTCCGCTTAAAATTTTCTCCATCAATGAGTAAATAAGCCATTATTATGCAAAACCCC